>CBIMJO010000381.1:0-7943 GCA_966244135.1 uncultured Actinocrispum sp.
CGAAGGTGTGGCCGCCGGCGATCAGCGCGACGGTCTCCTCGTCGTTCATCGCCATCCGGCCGAACGTCTCGCGGATGTCGCGGGCCGCGGCCAGCGGGTCCGGCTGGCCGTTGGGGCCCTCCGGGTTGACGTAGATCAGGCCCATCTGCACGGCGGCCAGCGGCGCCTCGAGCTCGCGGTCGCCGGTGTAGCGCTCGTCGCCCAGCCAGGTGCGCTCCGGGCCCCAGTACACGTCCTCGTCCGGCTCCCACACGTCCGCGCGGCCGCCGGCGAAGCCGAAGGTGGTGAAGCCCATGGTCTCCAGGGCGCGGTTGCCGGTGAAGATCATCAGGTCGGCCCAGGAGACCCGCCGGCCCCACTTCTTCTTGACCGGCCACAGCAGGCGGCGGGCCTTGTCCAGGTTGCCGTTGTCCGGCCAGCTGTTGAGCGGCGCGAACCGCTGCATGCCCGCTCCGGCACCGCCGCGGCCGTCCTCCACGCGGTAGGTGCCCGCGCTGTGCCACGCCATCCGGATCATGAACGGGCCGTAGTGGCCGTAGTCGGCGGGCCACCAGTCCTTTGAGGTGGTGAGCACCTCGTCGACGTCCTTGGCCAGCTCGTCGAGGTCCACGGTCTGGAACTCGGCGGCGTAGTCGAAGTCCGCCCCCATCGGGTCGGCGACCGCGCTGTGCTTGCGCAGGATCGCCAGGTTCAGCCGGTTCGGCCACCAGTCACGGTTGCTGCCGCCCTCGGTCGGGTGGCTGAAGCGACCGTGCTGGACCGGGCACCCGCCGGCGCTCTCGTCGTTCATGTCTCCAACGACGGCGTCATGACTGTCAGACACGAGAATCCTTCCAGTGTTCAGGAACTGCGGGAGGAGGAACAGGCGGGGCACAGGCCCCAGTAGATGACCTCGGCCTCGTCGATGGCGAAGCCGTGGTCGTCGGATGGGGTCAAGCAGGGCGCGGAGCCCACCGCGCAGTCGACATCCGCGATGGCACCGCATGACCGGCACACGACGTGGTGGTGGTTGTCCCCGACCCTCGACTCGTACCGCGCCACCAGGCCGGGCGGCTCGATCCGCCGCAGCAGACCGGCCACGGTCAGCGCGCGTAAGACGTCGTAGACGGCCTGGTGGGACACCCCGCCGAGCTCCGCGCGCACGGCGCCGATGATCGAGTCGGTGTCGGCGTGCGGGTGGTCATGCACAGCGGACAGCACCGCGACACGGGGGCGCGTCACTCGCAGCGCGACCCCACGCAACATGCGCTCGAAGTCCGAAGTGCTGGGCACGCCCGGCAGTCTGCCCTGTTTTCTGGAATCATTCAAGTTTAGGACCGGGCCAGTCGCGAACTCGTCCTTCTGTACCGGTCCGGTACGCCGATACCCGGCCGGGCCAGGCCCAGCCGGGTACCAAGATCGAGTCGGACCATACCGTGCGTGACCGCACGGCGCCCGCCGGGGTTCCGTCCTCTTCGGACACCCCGGGCGACCGTGAGACACCCTCCGGACGAACGTGAGACACGGGGGTTATTCGGGGAGGTCGGCGGAGACCATGGCGGTGGCGGCTATCTCGTGCAGGTAGCCCTCCATCCACAGGCCCGGTACCGCGGTCGCGGTCCAGGCCGGTTTGTTGTCACCGAAGTAGTTTCCGGCGACGTCGAGCACTCCGGGGAGGAAACGCGGGTCCTTGTGGAAGGACGAGACCTCCACGATGTCGGCCATCGTGGCGCCGACGCCCGCCAGCGCCGCACGCATGCTTTCGAAGATGTAGACCGCCTGCCGGACCGGATCACCGGGAGCGTGGATGCTCGCGTCCGGGTTGCAGGCCACCTGACCGGCCACTGTGACCAGTCGCCCCTGGCGTTTGCGTGCCGCACCGGCGATCGGCAGGACGCCCTTCCACCAGATGCTGTCCGGCGTGCAGCCCGCCCGGCCGCCCGGGGACAGGTCGGCGAGGGCGTGGAACGTTCCCAGTGCGCCCTGGGTGATCAGGCCGGTCGAGCCCAGGTGACTCGTCGTGGCGGACCGCTCGGTGTCCACCCCGGCCATGATCTCCGGGATGTACGCATCGTCCATTGTGGGCAGTGCCCCGCGGATGTCCTCGTGGAACGAGGTGAAGTCGAGGACATCCGCGAAGTCCGCGCCCGCCTCGCGCAGGCAGTCCAGCATCCCCGCGTAGCACTGGCGGGACTGTTCGACGTGCAGGAACGGGGGTTCGATCGTGGCGAGCTGGCCGCCGACGAGCACCAGCTCCCCCTTCACCACGGCCGCCGACATCGGGTACTTCGACCGCCAGGCCTGCGAAGGCGGGGTGATGCAGCGCTTGGGCCCGGCGCCGACGTGGGCGATCACCCGGATCGAGACCAGCGCTGCCGGGTCCCATGCCGAGCCGGTGACCCCGGCGAGTGTCCACGCTGGAGGGTCGGCCGGGAAGAACGGCCGGGCGGCGTCAAGCACGTCTTCGCACCAGCGCGGGTCTTTGACGAACGCGAAAACGTCCACGATGTCCATCAGGCCGCCGCCCACCCCGGCCAGGAGTTCACCGACTCGTTGCAGCGCAGCGGTTGCCTGCGCCGCGACATCGGCACCGGGCGCGCTCTGACCGGCCACGAACACCAGGTCCCCGGCCCTGCGCACCTGCTCGAACGGGTTCAGCACGCCGCATACCCCCCGTCCACCACCAGCGAGGCGCCCAGCACGTACCGGGACAGCTCGGATGCCATGAACACCACCGCGTTCGCGATGTCCTGCGGCTCGCCCAGGGTGCCGGTCGGGGTGGCGGCCAGCGCCTCGCGTTCCTGCACCGGGTCGTCGGCCAGCCGCTGGGTCATCTGGGTCCGGGTCATCCCCGGGGACACGATGTTCACCCGGATCCCGCGCGGCGCCAGCTCGATCGACAGCGCCCGGGCCAGCGCCTCGACGCCGCCCTTGGTCGCGGAGTAGGCGGCGGTCTGCGGGAAGCCGATCGTGGTCACGTTCGAGCCGACGAACACCACCGACGAGCCCGCGGCCAGGTGCGGCAACGCGGCCTGGGTGAGCGCGAACGGGGCGCGGACGTTGGTGCGGTACTGCCAGTCCAGGCTGTCCAATGTGGACTTCTCGAACGGGCCGAACTCGAACACGCCCGCGTTGTGCACCAGGGTGTCGATCTTGCCGAACCGGTCCAGGGCATGACCGATCGCGCGGCCCGGGCCGTCCTCGGCGGTCAGGTCGACGGCAAGCGCTTCGGCCGTCCCACCGTTCGCCCTTACCCGAGCTGCGACCGCGTCCAGTCGCTCCTTGTCCCGGCCGAGCAGGACGGTCTCGGCGCCGCACGCCCCGAACGTCTCGGCGACAGCGACCCCGATCCCCGCGCTCGCCCCGGTCACGACCACGGTGCGGCCACGCAGGTCCACATGCAGACGGGGGTCTGACATCGGCACTCCATCGGCTCCGGCGCGTGTTCAACGCGCCTCAGGATGTTCAGTGGAGATGAACATAGCACCGTGTGGGCGGTTTGTGTAGCGCCCATCACCCTAGGGAAGAGTTCTCCGTCCGCTACGGTTGGATAGTCACTGAACAGTGACTAATTTCCCAGTGTCGATTTCGCAGTGCCGATTTCGCAGTGCCGATGTCCCAGTGCCGATGTCCCAGTGCCGATTTCCCCAGGAGACCTTGCTGATGTCCAGTCCGTTCGACCCGGTCACCGTGGGCGGGCTCGCCCTGCCGCACCGCATCGCCATGTCACCGATGACCCGTAGCCGTGCCTACGGGCAGATCCCCAACGAGCTGATGGCCGAGTACTACGCCCAGCGTGCGGGCGCCGCCCTGATCATCACCGAGGGCACGCAGCCCTCCGTGGTCGGCCAGGGATACCTGAACACGCCGGGCATCCACAGCCCCGAACAGATCGCCGGCTGGCGCAAGGTCACCGACGCCGTGCATGCCCGTGGCGGGCGGATCTTCGTCCAGCTCATGCACACCGGGCGGGTCGGCCATCACAGCCTGATCCCCGACGGTCACAGCCATGTGGGCCCGTCCGCGGTGCGCGCGGACATCCAGATCTTCATCGGCGACGGGATGGGCGACGTGCCGGTGCCGGTCGCGCTGACCGAGGAGGGCATCCAAGCCACGATCGCGGACTTCGCCAACGCCGCCGCGAACGCCATCGAGGCCGGCTTCGACGGCGTGGAACTGCACGGTGCCAACGGTTACCTGATCCACCAGTTCCTGTCGACCAACGCCAACCAGCGCACCGACCGCTGGGGCGGGTCGCGGCACAACCGGGTCCGGTTCGCCGTCGAGGCCACCCGCGCCGTCGCCGACCGCATCGGCGCCCACCGCGTCGGCCTGCGCGTCTCCCCCGGTGTCACCAACAACGACATCCACGAGGCCGACCCGCACGAGACCTGCGCGGAGCTGGTCGACGGCCTGAACCCGATCGGCCTGGCCTACCTGCACGTGTTCGAGGGCCCCTACCGCGACATCACCCTGATGCTGCGCAAGGAGTTCACCGGAACCCTCATCCTCAACCCGGCCACCCCGGGTTCCTTCACCAGCAAGGAGAACCTCGACGTGATCGAGGACGGCACCGCCGACATCATCACGTTCGCCGCGAACTTCCTCGCCAACCCCGACCTCCCCGAACGCCTGCGCCACGACAAGCCGTTGAACACCCCGGACCCCGCCACCTTCTACGGCGGCGACCACCGTGGTTACACCGACTACCCCACCCTCACCGACTGACACATAACGGGCGAGACCGGCCATCCCGCTGGAATGGCCGGTCCTTCGCGTCTAGGGTGTCGAAGCGAGACCCCTGGGGAGGCCGATATGGCGAGGTCAGTGCTGTACATGGCGATGTCCGTCGACGGGTTCATCGCCGGGCCCAACGACGAACCGGACAACCCCGGCGGCGACGGCTTCGACCGGCTGCACGAATGGGGCGCGACCCCGGACGGGCAGTTCGCGACGGACGGCCCCGCCGGGGAGTTGATGAAGGAGCTGTCCTCAGGCGGCGCGTTGCTGTCCGGACGGCGGACCGCGGAGCAGGTCGATCACTGGGGCGGCAAGCACAGCGGAGGCATCCCGATCTTCGTCGTCAGCCATCGGCCGCCAGGCCCTTCGGTGGCGAACTACCCGCTGGTGACGTACGTGCCTGACGGGATCGAAAGCGCGATGGCACAAGCGAAAGCCGCCGCCGGTGACCGGGAGGTGTTCGTGCATGGCGCGTTCACCGCCCAGCGGGCCCTCGAAGCCGGGGTCCTGGACGAGCTGCTGATCAGCCAGGTCCCGGTGTTGTTCGGCGGTGGCCGCCGGTTGTTCGACGTGCTGCCGTCTCGGGTCGAGCTCGAGATCGTCCGGGTGATCGACACCCCGGCGGCCACCCACATCCGTTACAGCGTCCGCCACTAGGCTTCGCCGCGGCCCTCGCGGGTGTTGAGGTGGGACTGGGACTCGCGCAGGAGGTTCATCGGACCGTCCACTGTGTAGTAACGGCGGCCGCCCGCGACCAGGAGCTCCTCCGCGGGGAACTTGGTGATCACCTCGCAGCCGGTCGCGGTCACCACGAGTTCCTCCTCGATCCGTGCCGCGCCAACGCCATCCGCGGACGGCCAGTACGTCTCCAGGGCGAAGACCATGCCCTCCTCGATGACCTCCGGGTGCTCCAGCGACACCAGCCGGGAGAAGATGGGTTTCTCCCAGATGGACAATCCCACCCCGTGCCCGTACTGCAGCCCGAAAGCGGCTTCCTCGTCGGGGAAACCGAACTCCTGGGCGGCCGGCCACAACCGCACGATGTCCGCGGTGGTGGCACCCGGTTTCACCGCCGCGATGGCCTGGTCCATGTAGGAACGCGCGCGGGTGTACGCATCCCGCTGGGCACGGCTGGCGGAACCGACGGCGAATGTGCGGTAGTAGCAGGTGCGGTAACCGTTGAAGCTGTGCAGGATGTCGAAGAACGCCGGATCGCCCGGGCGGATCAGGCGATCGGAGTAGACGTGGGGATGCGGCGAGCAGCGTTCGCCGGAGATCGCGTTCACGCCCTCGACGTACTCCGAGCCGAGGTCGTAGAGCTTCTTCGCCACCAGGCCAACGGTTTCGTTCTCCCGCACGCCCGGCCGGAGGAACTCGTAGAGGTCCTCGTAGGCCGCGTCGACCATCGCCGCCGCGTGGGTCAGCAGCGTGATCTCCTCCTGGGTCTTGATCCGGCGGGCCTCCATGAACACCTGCTGCCCGTCGACGACCCGGATTCCCGCCTCCTGCAAGGCGAACAGCACCGGCGGCTCGACGACGTCGATGCCCAGCGGCTCATCCGCCACCCCGGCCGCGTCGAGTTCCTCCTTGATCTTCGCCGCGACCGAGCGGGCGATCCCGGCGCCGGGGTGGAACGCGCCCCGCAGCGTGGAGATCCCCGCCCGGGCCCGTGCGGATTCCCCGTCCATCAGCCAGGGGTTGTACAGCTGGTGATGCCGGGCCGCCGAGCCGAAGTCCCACGAGATCGGCCGGCCGGTGCGGGTCAGCAGGCTGAACCGGATCAGCTTGTCCATCGCCCACGTGCCGATGTGCGTGGCGGTCATGTACCGGATGTTGGCGAAGTCGAAGGCCAGGACCGCGCCCAGCTCGGAGCTGTCGAGCCGGGCGCGCAACCGGTCGAGCCGGCCGGTGCGCAGCCGGTCGAAGTCGACCCGCTGCTCCCAGTCCACCGCCATCGTGCCCGACGTCGCCGTTGTCACACTGGTCACAATGCACCCCTTTTCCCTGTGGAGAACACGATCACTGGCCGGCCGAGACGGTGAAGCCGTCCGGGTAGAGGTCGGCGTCGGCGGTCGGCGAACCGATGTCCGCCTTGCCGAGCCGCGGTGCGGGCAAGCAGGTGGTCACCGGCGGCTTCTCGCCGTTGAGCACGCTCACCGTACGGGCCACCGCGAGGTAGCCGAGCTTGACGTTCTGCACCGAGGTGGTCTCGGTCAGGCTCCCGTTCGCCAGCGACTTGGCCGCGGTCGGCTCATATCCGGTGGTGATGAACGGGATTCCCTTGAACTGCGCCGGAATCGACTCGGGCAGCAGCTGGTAGTAGTAGACCGAGTAGACCCACTTGATGCCCGGGCTGGCCTGGGCCGCGTTGGTGAAGTCCTTCAGGCCCTGCGCCGGGTCGACCGGCTGGGTGGGCGCGACGGCTATCTTCAGGGTGGGGTACTTGGCTTTCAGCTGGTCGGAGAAGCCCGCCACGCGGCGCAGCGACCAGGTCGCGTTCGCCGGCCCGGCCATCACGATGCCCTCGCCGCCCTGTGGCACCGCCTGAGCGAGCTGGTCGGCGCCGATCTTGCCCAGCGTGTAGTCGTCCTGGATCACCGACGCGGCGGTGTCGGTGGAGGCGACCTGCGTGCTCATCACCACAACGGGGACGCCCTTGGCCTTGGCCTTCTGCACCACCGGCACGGACCCATTGACATCACACTGTCCACTTGGGACACCTGCAGCGCGGGACTGGCGTAGCCCTGACCGGCCACCGTGGTCAGTGTGACGCCCGCGTCCTTCGCGGCCTGCTGGGCGCCGTACACGTTGCCCTGGTAGTAGTAGCCGGCCAGGCTGACCTCCATCAGAGCGATGGTGTACGGCTTGTTGGCCTTGGGCGCCTTGAACGCCAGGACTTCCTCCTGCGTCGGGCTCGAGTCGCACGCGGTGGGCTGGTGCATGCTGTCCGTTGTGGACGTTGGGCCGGCACCGGACTGCGGCTTGGGCGTCGCGGTGCAGCCCGCGACGGCGGCGACGGCCAGTAAGGCGGCGAGGGATTTGATCATGGTCGGGCTCCAGCGTGCGATGTGACGGCCCCTGCGGACGGCGATCCCGTTGTGCGGTTGAGCCGGATGCGGCGTTTGGCTTGCAGTTGGGCGAGCAGGACGGCGAGCACGAGCACGCCACCGGTGATCATCTGCTGGGTGAACTCGTCCACCGCGCCGATGTCCAGGCCGGTGGTC
>CBIMJO010000382.1:0-7942 GCA_966244135.1 uncultured Actinocrispum sp.
GGTCGCCGCCTTGTCCGGTTCGACGTTTCCGTCCTTGTCCACTGACCGGTACAACAGGGTGTGGGTCCCGTCACCATTGACAACGACGGGCCCCGTGTAGGCCGTCCAAGCGCCGCCGTCCAGCTTCCACTCGGTCCGGGCCACGCCCGAGCCCGCGTCGGTCGCGGACAGCTCGACCGGCACCTGCCCGGGGTGCCAGGCCGCCGGGTCGGCGAAGCTGGCCACGGTCACCGGGGCGACCGTCTCCAGCTCCTTGATCCGGACGTTGCGGAACCAGACGTCGTCGCCCGGGTCGTGGTTCTGCAGGCCGACGAAGCCCTGGGTGAGATCGCGGGCCGGGTCGGCGGACACGAAGTCGTTGATCAGCACCCCGTTGAGCAGGACCTGGATGGTCTGCCCGCGCACCACGATCTCGTAGGAGTTCCACTCGCCCGGCGGCTTGAGCGCGGCATCGCGCTTGGCGATGTCGGCCGACTGGAACGAGTAGATCGACCCGGTGGTCTTCTCCGGCGCGTCGGTCGCGTCGATCTGGATCTCGTAGCCCTGGTTCACCGCGACCCACGGGTCGTCACCCGGGTCGGGGTAGCCGACGAAGACGCCCGAGTTGTCGTCCCCGGCGAGCTTCCAGTCCACCTTGAGGCTGTAGGCGTGGAACTCCTGCGGGTAGGTCAGCAGCCCCAGCCCGTCGTGGGTGCGGATCGTGCAGTCGTTCTCCAGGCTGAACGAGCCCGGCCCGGAGTGCTTCCACTTGACGAAACTTGCCGCGGTGCCGTCGAACAGGCTGGTGTAGCCCGCTTCCGGCACGCTCGGCTGGCAGGTCGGCTGCGAGACGCCGTTACCGATGAACCGCAGAGCGTCCACATCGAACAGCCCCCCCGTGCCGGTGCCCTGGAACACCAGGTACAGCGGCTTGGTGCCCTGGTCATTGATCGGCTTCACCGGTAGGTCGACGTAGTTGTCGAAGCTGCCCGTGTTGGCGACCGCGAACGACTGCAGCACCGGGCCGTCCGGCGCGCCGGACCGGACCTCGACCGTGCCGCCCGCGCCGCCGGACGAGACCCGCAGGCCCAGCCCGGTGAGCCCGGTCAGGTTGGCCGGCTCGAACTCGATCCAGTCGCCGCCGTCGATGTAGCCGACCCGCTTGCCACCGCTCGCGCCGGCGTGGTCGACGACCTGGATCCCGTTCATCTTCGTGAAGAACTCGGCCTGCTTGAGCTTGGGCTGCAGGATGTTCTGCCCCTCGCCCTTGAGCGGCGGCACCGATCCCTTGCCGTTGTCGGTGTAGGACGCGTTGATGACGCCGAAGATGTTGGCGTCCGCGCCATGGCCCTCGTCGGCCGGGGTCTCGATCACGCCCTCGCAGCCGGTCGCCCGGCTGAGCGGGTGGCCGTGGTTGTCGTGGCCGAGGATGTACTCGACTGTCACCTTCGTACAGTCGATCGTGCCGTCCTCCGGGTCCGTCACGCTGACCTTGAAGGGCACCTTGTCGCCGAACCCGAAGAACCCGCCGTTGGCCGGGGTCTGGACCACGACCGTCGGCGCGGTGTTGCCCACCGTCACGATCACGCTGGCCACCCCGGTCAGCCCGACCGAGTCGGTCACCGACAACTTGGCCGTGTACTGGCCTTCCTGGGTGTAGGTGAACGTGACCGGGCCGGCCGTGGTCGAGTCCACCGTGCCGTCACTCTGGAAGTCCCAGGCGTACGTGACCGGCTGGCCGTCGGGGTCGTTCGTCCCGGTGGGATCGAACCGCACGGTCAACGGCCCGGGACCGGAGGTCTTGTCGGCGGCCAGTTTCGCCACCGGCGTCCGGTTGCCCTTGGTGTAGTCGATCCGGTAGAGCGCCGAGTCCGGGGCGCCGCCGAAGTACCCGCTGCCGTAGTCCAGCACGTACAGCGAGCCGTCCGGGCCGAACTCGATGTTCATCGGCCGGGTCAGCGCCATCGAGTCGAAGAACGGCTTGATGTCGCCGCGTTCCCCGTTCGGCCCGACGCTGATCTCCTTGATCCAGCCCCGGTCCCACTCGTAGGCGAAGTCCTTGCCGTCGAAGTAGCGCGGGAACTTGGTCGGCGACGGGTTGGCCGCGTCGTAGCGGTAGACCGGGCCGCCCATCGGCGACTCGCCGCCGTTGCCGAACTCCGGCACGGAGTTGCCGTCGTACGGGATCCACGCGGGCTGCACCGGCGGCAGGTCCACGATGCCGGTGTTGTGCGGGCTCTCGTTCTTCGGTGCCGAACAGTCGAACGGCTGTCCACTTTGGCCGGTGGCGAAGTCGTAGTCCACGAAGGGCTGGTTGTTGCCCACGCAGTACGGCCAGCCGAAGTTGCCCGGACCCTTGATCAGGTTCTGCTCGACCGTCCCGCCGGGACCGCGCGCGGGGTTTGCCGCACCGGCGTCCGGACCGTAGTCGCCCAGGTAGATCCAGCCGGTCTTCTTGTCCACACTGAACCGGTAGGGATTGCGGAAGCCCATCGCGTAGATCTCCGGACGGGTCTTCGGCGTGCCCGGGGCGAACAGGTTCCCGGCCGGGACCGAGTACGTGCCGTCGGCGTTCACCTTGAACCGCAACAACTTGCCGCGCAGGTCGTTGCTGTTGGCGGAGGTGCGCTGCGCGTCGAAGCCGGGGTTGCGGTTCGCGCGCTCGTCGATCGGCGTGAACCCGTCGGACTGGAACGGGTTCGAGTCGTCACCGGTGCTCATCAGCAGGTTCCCGGCGGCGTCGAAGTCGATCTCCCCGCCGACGTGGCAGCAGAGCCCCCGGGTGGCCGGGATCTCCAGGATCTTCTGCTCCGAGGCCAGGTCCAGCGTCCCGCTATCCAGGAACTTGAAGCGGGACAGCTGGTTGTGCGCGTCGAAGGGTGCGAAGTCCGCGGGTGTACCGGTCTCCGGCGCGTCCGTCATCGGTGTGTTCAACGGTGGGGCGTAATAGATGTAGACCCACTTGTTGTTCGCGAAGTCCGGGTCGGTCGCGATGCCCTGCACGCCGTCCTCGTCGTGCGTGTAGACGGGGATCTTCGCGGCCTGTGTGGTGGTCGCGCCCGGAGTGGTCAGCCAGACCGTGCCGTCACGGGAGGTGTGCAGCACGCGGCGGTCGGGCAGGACCGACAACGCCATCGGCTCGCCGGTCTTCTCCTCGCCCTTGGCCAGGGTGATCTGGTCGAAGTCGCTGTCCACCGGCTGGGTTCCGGTGCCGGGAGTGCAGTCGGCCTGGACCATCCCGGCCGCGTACTTGATCCCGCCCAGCAGGTGCTTGAGGAACACCGGGTCGGCGTAGGACTCCTTGGTGTGCCCCGCACCGGTGTACCAGGACCGCCCGGAGTTCTGCGGGTGACACCACGAGAACGGGTGGTCACCCATCGCGTCCGGGCCGGGCTGGTAGCTGTGCTCGTCCAGGGACGCCAGCACGTGCACGTTCTGCCGGGGGTTGGTCTGGAAGTTGTACCACTCGTCGGTGCGCGTCCACTGGGCCGGCAGGTCCGCGGTCGCGGGGTGCGAGCGGTCCTCGACGTCGATGGTGGCCTGCTGGATGTTCGGGTGCGACTTGAAGTACGCCCCGACGAGCTGCCCGTACCAGGGCCAGGTGTACTCGGTGTCGGCCGCGGCGTGAACGCCCGCGTAGCCGCCGCCGTCGTTGACGAACCGCTCGAAAGCGGCCTGCTGTTCGTCGTTGAGCACGTCGCCGGTGGTGGAAAGCCATACCACCGCGGAGAACCGGTCGAGGTTGGCGTCGGTGAAGGCACCGGCGTCCTCGGTCGCCTCGACCTCGAACCCGTTGGCCGCGCCCAGCTGCTGGATGGCTGCGATGCCGTCGGGGATGGAGTCGTGCCGGAAGCCCGCGGTCTTGGAGAAGACCAGGACGTGCGGATCGTCCGGATGTGCCTCCGCGGGAACCGCCCCTGCCAAGGCCGTTCCGGTGATGAAAGCGAGGGCCGCGGCGCAAGCGCGCCAAGTTACGTGTTTGTGGACTAGAGAGCTTCTGGTCCGTCCCACTGGTAAGTTCTCCCTTGCTCGCGGCGGTTGCAGGACCGTCTTGGAGGAGTAGGTGACTCACCTCTCTTTCCGTGAGCGCCGACGCCACCGGGGGCTGCATCCCCCGGTGGCGTCTCAGTACTAAGAGGACACTGCCACCCAGCCGGAGCCGTTGGTGGCGCTGGACTCCACCGCGGCCAGCACGCGCTGGACCTGAAGCCCGTCGGCGAAGCCCGGAACCGGGTCGGTCCCGTTGTGGATGTTGGTCAGGAAGTCGTACACCTCATGGGTGAAGGTGTGTTCGTAACCGATGATGTGGCCGGGCGGCCACCAGGCACCCACATAGGGATGGGTGGGCTCGGTGATCAGGATGCGCCGGAACCCGGCGCTCTGGTCGTCACCGGTCCCGTCATAGAACGACAGCTCGTTCATCGACTCGAAGTCGAACGCGAGGCTGCCGTGCTCGCCGTTGATCTCCAGCCGCATCGAGTTCTTGCGGCCCAGCGCGAACCGGGTCGCCTCGTAGGTGGCCAGCGCACCGGAGGAGAACCGGCCGATGAACAACGCGGCGTCGTCGACGGTGACGTCGTCGAGCTTGCCCTGCGGGTCGCCGTCGATCGGTCGCTTGTGGACGAACGTCTCCATCAGCGCGGACACCCCGGTCAGGTGCTCGCCGAGCAGGAACTGGGTGGCGTCGATGATGTGCGCACCGATGTCGCCCAGCGCGCCCGACCCGGCCTGCTCCTTGCGCAGCCGCCACGCCATCGGCGTGTTCGGGTCGGACAGCCAGTCCTGCAGGTACTGCGAACGGACGTGCCGGATCTTGCCCAGCCGGCCGTCGGCGATCATCTGCCGCGCGACGGCCAGGGCCGGGACCCGGCGGTAGTTGAACGCCACCATCGAGCGCTGGCCGTTGGCCGCCGCGGCAGCTGCGGCTGCCGCCATTTCCTCCGCCTCGGCAACCGAGTTCGCGAGCGGCTTCTCGCACAGGACGTGCTTCCCGGCCGCCAGGGCCGCGATCGCGATGTCCTTGTGCGAGTCACCGGGCGTGCAGATGTCCACGATCTGCACGTCGTCGCGGGCGATCAGCGCGCGCCAGTCCGTCTCCACCGCGTCCCAGCCGAGCTTGGCCGCGGCGGCCTTGGTCCGGTCGAGGTCACGCCCGCCGAGCACCGCGAGCCGGGGGGCCAGCGGCACGTCGAAGAAGTGGTGCACGGAGCGCCACGCGTGCGTATGGACCTTGCCCATGAAGGCATGGCCCACCATGCCCACGCCGATCGTCCCCTCGCCTGCGTTGCTCATCGATCGCCCTTCTGTGTCTGACAACAACATCCCCGGTCTGTGCGGCTACGAGTCGAACGCCACGTCGGCGTAGTTCGCCGCGTTCTCCTTGGTGACCACCGCGGAGTAGGTGGTGATCGAGGCCGGGATCTCGTGCTCGGCCAGGTCGCCCATCCCCTTTGCCTGGCCCAGCAGGCGGGCCAGCGCGATGGCCGAGGAGGACATCGACGGGCTGTAGAGCACGGTCGCCTTGATCACGCTGCTGTCGGCCTTGATCAGGTCGATCATGTTCTTCGAGCCGGCGCCGCCGACCATGATGAACTCGCTGCGGTTGGCGGTCTTGATCGCCGACATCACGCCGATGCCCTGGTCGTCGTCGTGGTTCCACAACGCGTCCAGCTTGCTGGCGGCCTGCAGCAGGTTCGCGGTCTGCTTCTCGCCGCTCTCCACGGTGAACTCCGCCGCGACCCGCGGACCCACCTGGAAGCCGGCCTTGGCCAGCGCGTCCTTGAAGCCCTTGCTGCGTTCCTGGGTCAGCGGCAGCGAGTCGATGCCCGCGACCTCACCGATGACGGGGTTGGAGACGTTCTTCTTCTTCATCTCCGCGGCGATGTAGGCACCCGCGTTGACACCCATGCGGTAGTTGTCGCCACCGATCCAGGTGCGGTAGGCCAGCGCGGTGTCGAAGATGCGGTCGAGGTTGACCACGGGGATGCCCTTGTCCATCGCGGACTGTCCGACGGAGGTGAGTGCCTTGCCATCGAACGGAAGGATCACCAGGACGTCCACCTTGCCGTTGATCAGCGTCTCCACCTGGGCGATCTGCTGGCTCACGTCGTTGGTGCCCTCGGTGGCCTTGAAGGTCACGTCGGACTTGAACTTGTCCGCCTGTGCCTTGGCGTTCTTGGTGATCGCCGCGATCCAGCCGTGGTCGGCGGCGGGCGCCGAGAAGCCGATGGTCACCATCTTGCCGGGCTGGGCGTTGTCGCCCTGGCCCGACGCCACGTTGCCGGCGGGCGCGTTGCTCGCCGGTGCCTGGTTGGACGTGCAGGCGGTCAGTAACGCACCGGCACCCACGGCGGCTCCGCCGAGCAGGAACCCACGACGGGCGAGGTTCGGCAGGTCGGTCATCTTTGATCTCCTGGTTTCTAAGAGGTGGAACGTGCCCGGTTGGCGCGGAACTGCAACAGCACGGCGATGACGATGATCACGCCCTTGGCGATCTTCTGAACGTCGGTCTCCAGGTTGTTCAGGATGAAGATGTTGTTGAGCAGGGTGAAGATCAGCACACCGATGACGGTGCCGATCATCGTGCCGCGGCCGCCGGTGAGCAGGGTCCCGCCGATCACCACCGCCGCGATCGCGTCCAGTTCGTAGAACTGGCCGTGCGTGGAGGCGCCCGCTGTCGTGCGGGCGGCCAGCATGACGGCGGCCAGGCCGGCGCACAGTCCGGCGACGCCGTACACCATCGCGGTGTGCCGCTTGACGTTGATGCCCGCCAGGCGGGTCGCCTCGGCGTTGCCGCCGACCGCGAACGTGCGGCGGCCGAAGGTGGTGCGGTTGAGCACGACCCAGCCGATCGCGACCACGACGGCGAAGATCCAGATCAGCGCGGGGATGCCGAGGAAGTCACCGCGGAAGAAGTCGAGGAAGTCGTTGTCCCGCACCACCTGCGTCTGCCGGCCGCTGATGCGTTCGGCCAGGCCGCTGGCGGCGATGTACAGCGCCAGGGTCGCGATGAACGGCACCATCCGGCCGTAGGCGATCAGCACGCCGTTGATCAGCCCGGCGGCCAGGCCGACACCGAGTCCACAGAGGACCATGACGAACGGGCCATATGACTGCGTCGCCAGGGTTGTCAGCCAGACGCTGGACAGGCCGATCACCGACCCGACGGACAGGTCGATGCCGCCGGAGATGATCACGAACGTCATGCCGACCGCGACCACCCCGGACGGCGCCGCCAGCCGCAGCACCGTGGAGATGTTGCTCTCGGTCAGGAACAGCTGCGGGGCGGTCGCCCAGCCGATCACGATGATCACGATCAGCACGCCGAACAGCAGGGCCAGCCGCAGGTCCACCGGGAGGCTGCGGCTCGACCTCGGCGCCGATGCCTTCGGTACTTCGGTTTCCCGCCCGGTCGCGGGTTCGAGCTGCGTCACGCCGCACTTCCCTCCATCACCATGTCCAGCACGTCGGCCTCGGTGAGCTGGTCGGCGGGCGCCTCGTGGATCACCCGTCCCTCCCGGACCACCAGCACCCGGTCGGCCAGGCCGAGCACCTCGGGCATCTCGCTGGAGACCATCACGATCGCCACCCCGTCGGCGGCCAGTTCCCGGATCAACCGGTACAGCTCGGCCCGCGCGCCCACGTCCACGCCCCGGGTCGGTTCGTCCAGCAGCAGGATCCGGCTGCCGTGCACCAGCCAGCGCGCGACCACGGCCTTCTGCTGGTTGCCGCCCGACAGCGTGCGGATGCCGCGGCGCGGGTCCGGCGGGCGCAGGTCCAGGTCCTCCAGCATGGCCCTGGAGTCCTTGAGCTCCTTGCCGTTCTCGGTGAACCCGTAGCTGGAGTACTTGGTCAGGCTGGCCAGTGTCACGTTGTCGGCCACCGACATGTCCATCAGCAGCGCCTGGCTCTTGCGCTCCTCGGGCGCCAGGCCGATGCCGGCCTCGACGGCGGCCTTCACGTC
>CBIMJO010000383.1:0-7937 GCA_966244135.1 uncultured Actinocrispum sp.
CGTTTGGCGCCGGCGTCCTGATCAGCGACGCCCACACCCGCATCCACGCCGCCCGGTTGTTGTTCTTGGGACGCAACATGGCCACCGACGCACCGTCCACTGTGGTCCGTCCGGAGGTGCGGAACGGGGTCGGCGTCCCGGACCGCGCCCACCACGCCCGGCCGGTGTCGAACCACAGGGTCAACGCCTCCAGCGCCACGCCTTCCTCCACGACCACCCCGGCGAAGCACGACAACGGCACGCCCATCGAGGCGTTGGACGAGCCGTCCAACGGGTCGACCACCAAGGTCACCGTCGACCCGTGGTCCAGGAACCCCGCCTCCTCGCTGAGCAGGTTCACCCGGTTGCGCGACACCGACAGCGCGATGGCCTCCTCCACGATCGCGTCGATCCGCATGGTCGGCGTCCCGTCGGCGCCCATGGCGACCTCCTCGGCCAGCTCCGCGCGGGGATGCCCGGCCCGGGCCGCGCGGAACGCCGAGGCCGCGGCCCGGGCGGCGTCGGCGAGCGCGGCATGCACCCCTTGGGGCAGCTCGGGTTCGGGCACCGGCCAGGTGATCATCGACATACCTGCACGGTACGAGGGCGGCCCGTGCGAGACCAGCCGCCGAACGGGAACAATGGGTGTCGTGCAGCGCACTGGGGAAGGTCAGTACCTGCTCGTGGTCGACGACGAACCGGCGATCACGGAGCTGCTTTCCACCACCCTCGACCTGGCCGGGTACACCGTGGCCACGGTCTCCGACGGCCGCGCCGCGCTCGCCTCGGTCCGGGGGAAACGCCCCGATCTGGTGATCCTCGACGTGATGCTGCCGGACATGGACGGCTTCACGGTCTGCCGCAAGCTCACCGAGCGCGGCGACCCGCCGCCGGTGCTGTTCCTGACCGCCCGCGGCTCGATCGAGGACACCGTGACCGGCCTGCGGATCGGCGGCGACGACTACGTCACCAAGCCGTTTCACGTCCTCGAACTGCTCGCCCGGGTGCAGGCCCTGCTGCGCCGGTCCGGCAAGACGGCCGCCGGGATCCTGCGCAGCGCCGACCTCAGCCTGGACGAGACCACCTTCCAGGCCACCCGCGCGGGCCGGCCGATCGACCTCACGCCGACGGAGTACAAGCTGCTGCGGTACCTGATGCTCAACGCGGGCCAGGTGATGACCAAGGAGCAGATCCTGCAACACGTGTGGCAGCACGACTTCAGCGAGGGCGTGGTGGAGAAGCTGGTGTCCCGCCTGCGGCACAAGGTCGACGCGGGCCACCGGCCGCTGATCCACACCGTCCGGGGCTTCGGCTACCGGATAGCGGAGAACTGATGCGGGGCGCGAAGAGCAAGCTGCTGGTCGGGCTCGTCGCGCTGACCGTGCTCGCGATGGTCCTGATCGACCTGGCCGCGTTGTTCGTGCTCAACGTGTACGCCACCGACCGCGTCGACAGCGCGCTGGAGGAGATCAAGCACTCGCTCAACAACGTCTCCGGCCGGGTGGTCACTGTGGACGGTGCCACGGTGTTCCAGCAGGTGCCCGAGGGCTTCCTCGTGGCGTTCGTGGACGAGAACGGGAGGATCGTCCGGCAGAGCACGCCCTACAGCCTGACCGGCGAACCGATCACCGCACCTCGGTTCCCCCAGCCGGTTCCGGGGAACTGGGCCAGGGACGCGATCACACTGTCCTCTTCGGACACTCAGTTCCGGGTGCGCACCTTCGACATCGGCGCGAGGGCCGAGATCCAGGTGCCGGACTCGGCCACGCCGGTGCGGTTCCGGTACGCGATCGTCGCGGGCAGCCTCGCGCCCGGCGAAGGCGCGGTGCACCAGCTCCTGCTGTTCGAACTGATCGCCACGGGTGCCGCGGTGATCGCGGTGTCGCTGTTCGGGTTGATCGTGTTCAACCGGTCCACCCGCGAGCAACGGGAATCGGAGGCGCGGCTGCGGGAGTTCATCGCGGCCGCGTCACACGAGCTGCGCACCCCGTTGACCACCATCCGGGGCTGGGCCGAGCTGCATCGCGTGTCCGGCAAGCCGGAGCTGACCGGGCTGGCGCTGACCCGGATCGAGCAGGAGGCGGACCGGATGAGCCAGCTGGTCGACCAGATGCTGCAGCTGACCAGCCTCGAACAGGGCCCGAAGTTCCGCCGCGACCCCGTTGACCTGCGCGCGATCGCCGCGGAACTGATCGCGGACGCGTCCGTGGTGCAACCCGACCGCCAGATCACCCTCGACGCCCCGGAAGAGGCGACCGTGCCCGGCGACGCGAACGCGTTGCGCCAGGTGATCGGCAACCTGATCACCAACGCCGTCAAGCACACCCCGGCCGGCACGCCCGTGACCGTGAGCATCCGCGGTGGCACGATCGCGGTCACCGATCACGGCCCGGGCATGTCCCCGGAGGTCATGGCGCGCATCTTCGACCGGTTCTACCGGGCCGAAGGCCGTACCTTCGAAGGCGGCACCGGCCTCGGGCTGAGCATCGTCCGGTCGATCGTGCAGGCGCACGGCGGCGAGGTCACGGTCTCCTCGGAGCCGGACGCGGGCAGCACTTTCACCGTCTCCCTGCCGACCGTCAGGTCTTCGTCAGACTACTGACAGCAACACGTCAGCTCCGCGGGGTTTCGTCAAGGACAGACGCGAAGGAGCTGTGATGACGGAAATCCTGTCCGGCGTTCCCACCCTCCCGGCCGACCGGGGCGACACCCCGCTCGACCCGCCCGCCGGGTTGATCGCCCGCGAGCCGCTGAGCCCGCTGCTGTTCCACGGCGGGAAGACCGGCTGGCTCGTGACGTCCCACGCGCTGGCCCGCCAGATCCTCGCCGACCAGCGCTTCAGCACTCGCAGCGAGCTGCGCAGCTTCGCCCGGCGTGACGGTGAGCCGGACCGCCCGATCGAGCGGCAGCCCACCAAGCCGGGCATGTTCCTGGCGATGGACCCGCCCGAGCACGGCCGCTACCGCAAGCTGCTGACCGGCCAGTTCACCGTGCGGCGGATGAACGAGCTGATCCCGCGGATCCAGGAGATCGCGTCCGAGCACGCCGAGTCGATGCGCCGAGGGGGTTCACCGGCCGATCTCGTGCGGGAGTACGCGCTGCCGATCCCGTCCATGGTCATCTGCGAGCTGCTCGGCGTGCCGTACTCCGACCGCGCCCGGTTCCAGGACGGGGCCGGCCGGATGCTCAAGCTGACCTCGTCGATCGAGCAGATCCGCGCGGCCATCGCGGAGATGGAGGACTACATCCTCGAGCTCGTCGTCGCCAAACGTGCGAAGCCCGGCGACGACATGCTCAGCGGCCTGATCGAGACCGGTGAGCTCACCGACGGCGAGATGTCCCAGATGGGGTTCCTGCTGCTGCTCGCCGGGCACGAGACCACCGCGAACATGCTGGGGCTGGGGACCTACACGTTGTTGACGAACCCTTCGCAGCTGGAGCTGCTGCGGTCGGACCCGTCGCTGGTGGACAACGCGGTCGAGGAGCTGCTGCGGTTCCTGACCATCGTCCACTTCGGAGCGAGCCGGACCGCGCTCGAGGACGTGGAGATCGACGGCCAGGTGATCAAGGCGGGCGACCCGGTGTCGATCTCCCTGCCCGCGGCCAACCGCGACCCGATGCGGTTCGCGTCACCGGGCAAACTGGACTTCGGCGGCTCGCCGACCGGGCACCTCGCGTTCGGGCACGGTATCCACCAGTGCCTCGGCCAGCAGCTGGCCCGGATCGAAATGCGGATCGGGTTCACCACATTGCTGCGCGAGTTCCCCACACTGCGCCTGGACGTGGCACCGGAGGAAGTGCCAATGCGCTCGGACATGGCGATCTACGGAGTCCACAAACTCCCGGTCGCCTGGTAGGTGTTTTGCCTCCGGCCCCCCGAAATCCAGCGTACCGGGCGCCACCGACAGAAATGCTTCGCAGCGCACCTGACCTGCGACGACACAATTCCTGTCGGTGCCCGCTGATAGGCTGGAAATCGGGGGCCGGAGGCAAACCCGCGCACAAATCAGCGCACGCGAAGAAGGCACGAGCCTAAGCGGCGCCGAGTGGGCGGGCCATGAAAAGGAGAGGCCACCCCTCTGCGGGCTGACCACCGCAATGAGTGGCCGCCCAGGCAACCAGCCAGCCACAAGAATGACCCGCCACCCAGCGCGGCCGACCACCAGAACCCGCCCGAATGCGGCTCACCATCAAACTGCCACTACCCAGTGCGGCCAACCGTCAGAAACCAGCCGCCCCTGCGCGGCTCACCACCACAACGAGCCGTCCCAGCGCGACCCGCCATCAAAACCAGCTGTCCCCGGGACCTCCGCCGGGCGCTGCTGCACTGGGCCAGCAGCACCGACGGGCTGATCATCGAGGACGCCTACGACTCCGAATACCACCACGACCGCACACCACTGGGCACCACCCAGCCCAGAGCCAGGCCCGTCGCGCCTCCCGGTCTCGCCTCACAGCCCGACCAGCACCTTGCGCGCCAGCCACACCGAAGCCGCCAGCCCCGCGGTCACCACCACCCAGCACGGCCCACATCAACCAGCCGCCGCCAGTACGTCCCGCAACCGCAACCAACCGCCACCCAGTGCGGCGACCATCAGAAACGAGCCGCCCAGTACGGCTCACCATCGGCATGAGAGGAGCCGCCCAGGCGGAAGGCACGAGCCCGAGCGGCCGCGCCAGGCGCAGCTACGGGGCGTGCAGGCAGCCGGGCCAGCGACCCCTGCCACGATGAGACCCCATCACGATCGCCGCGGGCGCGCACAGCAGCCAGCCCAGCTTGCCCCGATGTCCGGCCGGACATCGCCCTCGGCCTGCGTCACCAACCGGTGACCAGGTGGTCGAAGTCGCGGCGCTGAGCGGCCTCAGCACGAGAATGAGCCGCCGCCGAGTCGGGCCAGCCATAAAAATGAGCGACCGTCCCACCGGGCCGGCCGCTCATTTCGTGGGAACTCAGATCAGGCCGAGGGCCTGCACCGCGTCGCGCTCCTCGGCCAGCTCGGCCACCGAGGCGTCGATCTTGGCGCGGGAGAAGTCGTCGATCTCCAGGCCCTGGACGATCTCGTAGCGGTCGCCGGTCGAGGTGACCGGGAACGAGGAGATCAGGCCCTCGGGCACGCCGTACGAGCCGTCGGACACGACGCCCGCGGAGGCCCACTGGCCCTCGGCGGTGCCGTTCACCCAGTCGTAGACGTGGTCGATGGCGGCGTTGGCGGCCGACGCGGCCGAGGACGCGCCCCGGGCCTCGATGATCGCCGCGCCGCGCTTGGCCACGGTCGGGATGAAGGTGTCGGCCAGCCAGGCCTGGTCGTTCACGATCTCGGCCGCGTTCTTGCCGCTGACCTCGGCGTGGAACAGGTCCGGGTACTGGGTCGCGGAGTGGTTGCCCCAGATGACCAGCTTGCGGATCTCGTTGACGCTGACGCCCAGTTTGGCGGCCAGCTGCGAGTACGCGCGGTTCTGGTCGAGGCGGGTCATCGCGGTGAACCGGTCGGCCGGCACGTCCGGGGCGTGCGAGCGGGCGATCAGCGCGTTGGTGTTGGCCGGGTTGCCGACCACCAGGACACGGACGTCGTCCGCGGCGTGCGCGTTGATGGCCTCGCCCTGCGGCTTGAAGATCCCGCCGTTGGCCTCCAGGAGGTCACCGCGCTCCATGCCCTTGGTCCGCGGCCGGGCGCCGACCAGCAGGGCGACGTTCACGCCGTCGAAGGCGACGTTCGGGTCGTCGGTGATGTCGATGCCCGACAGCAGGGGGAAAGCGCAGTCGTCCAGCTCCATGGCCGTGCCTTCGGCCGCCTTCAGGGCCGGGGTGATCTCCAGCAGCTTCAGCCGGACGGGCGTGTCCTGGCCGAGCAACTGGCCCGAGGCGATGCGGAACAGCAGGGCGTAGCCGATCTGGCCGGCCGCGCCGGTGACGGTGACGTTGACGGGGGTGCGGGTCATTGCCTTCCGATCCACTCCAGAGCGAGTAAGGGGGTCTCGGGCGCGACCAGCGCGGGCCTCAGCGCCGGGACCAGCCCACGCAGGCTATCAACCTTGGAAAGCGCGGTCCCGCAGCGGTGATGGTGCTCTCATGGGTTCTGCGACACGCACCCTCGCGATGACGCTCGCGGCGATCCAGCCCAGCGCCGCGCCCAGCGTGTTGGTCATGAGGTCGTCCACGTCGAAGATCCGGTACACGAACGGCGCGGTGCCGAAGTTGCCGCTCAGCTGGGTGATCTCGACCACCAGCGAGACGGCGAACCCGATCATGGCCGTCTCCTGGAACGACCGTCGCCAGAGGACGATCGCGAACACACCCAGCGGCACGAACAGCAGGGTGTTCAGCACCACCTGTTCGAGCGCCTTGACGTCGCCGCCGCCGAAGTCGAGCACCCATTGGAACGGCATCAGCTGAATGGTCTGCCGCAGCCGGTGCGTGCCCGGGCCGGGCAGCGGCAGGAAGACCACGGCGAGCGCGAGCGTGGCGTACAGCGTGACCGCCGCACCCGCGAGCACGTGCCGCTTCTGCCGAAGAACCAGCTGCGTGACGGCCAGACGAGCAGGAAGCCGATCAGTCCGAAGTGGATCGCGGTGGTCTGTGCCGTGGTCATGGGAACGACGTTATGGATCGCCGTGTCCCATGACTTCGGTCGAAGAGCTCGCCGGTCTCGGCCGCTCGGCCAGGACCGGATCAGCCGAATGGCCCACCGGTGATGGTCAGCGCGACGAACATGATCATCCCGCCGAAGCCGCCGTAGAGCAGGAAGTCCACCTTGCGGGTGCGCACCGCGAGCAGGCCCGCGCGCTGGTCGGACAGCACGATCCGGAGGACCGCGGCGACCAGCAGGGCGACGCCGATCAGGACGGTGCCCTGCCGCCAGTGGTACATCACGATCCGCACGAGCCCGAGCACGACGATCAGCATCACCGCGGCGAACGGCAGCTGCGCGCGCGAACCGTTGCCCTGTGCCACGGTCACCCCTGGGCCTCGGCGGCTTCCACGACGTTGGTCAGCAGCATCCCGCGGGTCATCGGCCCGACCCCGCCGGGGTTCGGCGATATGAACCCGGCGACCTCGGCCACCTCCGGGTGAACGTCGCCGCGCATCCCGTCCGCGGTCTGGCTGACCCCCACGTCGAGCACGGCCGCGCCCGGCTTGACCATGTCCGGCGTGACCAGGTGCGGCACCCCGGCGCCGGCGATCACGATGTCGGCGCGGCGGATCTCGGTGGCCAGGTCCTTGGTCCCGGTGTGGCACAACGTGACCGTGGCGTTCTCGGACCGGCGGGTGAGCAGCAGGCCCAGCGGCCGGCCGACGGTGACCCCGCGGCCGACGATCGTGACGTTCGCGCCCGCGATGGGGACCTGGTAGCGGTTGAGCAGCTCGACGATGCCACGCGGGGTGCAGGGCAGCGGAGCGGGCTCCATCAGCACCAGGCGGCCGAGGTTGACCGGGTGCAGGCCGTCGGCGTCCTTGGCCGGGTCGATGCGCTCGAGCAGGCGCCCGGTGTCCAGGTGCCTGGGGACCGGCAGCTGCACGATGTAGCCGGTGCAGGCGGGGTCGGCGTTCAGCTCGTCGATGACGGCCTCGGCCTCCTCCTGCGAGATGTCCGCGGGGAGGTCCTTGCGGATCGAGGTGATGCCGACCTTGGCGCAGTCCCGGTGCTTGCTGCGGACGTACATCGCCGAGCCCGGGTCGTCGCCGATGAGGACCGTGCCCAGGCCGGGAGCGATGCCACGGGCCTGCAGGGCGGCGACGCGCACCTTCAGGTCCTCGTAGATCGCTTGCAGGGTCGCCTTGCCATCCAGGATCGTCGCGCTCACGCCGTCATCCTCTCAGAGCGCTCGGGTATCGCAGCGACAACCACCGCGACCAGCGTGATCACGGTACCCAGCACACTCGCGATCGTCAGCTCTGTTCCTCTGGCAGGAACCACGAGATCGAGCAGCACGGCGCCGCCGAGTTGTCCGGCGACCGT
>CBIMJO010000384.1:0-7929 GCA_966244135.1 uncultured Actinocrispum sp.
CCACCGACGAGGAACGCAGCAAGGGCGGCTCAGCCGGCGGCCGCGGAGCCCTTGGCGCCCAACTGGATCTCGTCGCAGGCCTGATCGAGACCGGTGTCCCCGCCCGCGCCTACTCGGTGTCCCTGGGCGGTTTTGACACGCACGCGGATGAACGCGGGACCCAGCAACGGCTCCTGACCGAACTGGACGGTGTCCTCACCGCCTTCACGGACCGGATCAACCGCAGCAACCGCGCCAACGACGTCGTCACCCTCGTCTACTCCGAGTTCGGCCGCCGCGTCCGCGCCAACGCCAGCGACGGCACCGACCACGGCACCGCAGGCCCCGCATTCCTCCTCGGCCAACGAGTCCTCGGCGGCTTCCACGGCGAACAACCCAGTCTCACCGACCTCGACAACGGCGACCTCAAACCCACAACAGACTTCCGCGACATCTACGCCACCTTGCTGGAGCGCGTATTGACCACCGACCCGGCCCAGATCCTGTCCGAACACCCCGGCCGCCTCGACGCCCTTCTCACCGCCTGAACGGCACCCGCTCCAGCAGTTCCGGCAGCACAGCGGCCATATCAGGAACCTCCAACCCCAGCCCCGTAAGCCGATCGACAACCTCCTGAATGGTCAGCTCGTACATGAGCGCGGCCCTCAGCACGTCACCAACAGACACAGCGCGCCCCAGATCCAGACGCTGCACGAGCTTGGAGTTCAGCGCGTCGGACCATCCCTCCGGCGCAGGGCTGGGAGAGACCTGGACCCCAAGGCCGGTCAGCATGCTCAACGTCTCCTGGGCGCTCAGCTTCGCTTGCTCCGCCGTGTCCAGGACATGGGCGAGGGAGGCGGTCACCGGTATCCACAAAGGATCGTGATGGCCCAGCACACGAAGCCGGTCGACGGTCTCCACCGCCGTTCTGCCGAACCTCCACGCCGCATGGAGCACGGTCCGCACGATCCGGAACCTGTCGCGGGCGCTGCCGTCCAGCAATGCCTCTCTGCTCAGCCATCGATCGAAATCATCGAAGTCACGAGTCACCACCTCGGCGGGAGGGACCTTCAAGCCCAGCGAGGCAAGGCGGGCAGCGGCTGCCGGCAGATCGCATTCCGCGTGTTCGGCGGCCACGAACAGCTGGCGCACCTCGATCGGCACCGCACCCGCGGCGCCCCGCGTGTATCGAATGGCCGAAACCAGCGCGGCGGCCTGCTCGTCGACCCGCTCGGGCAGCTCCCGCTCATCAGACGGTGGATAGCCGAGATCCACCAGCCTGCGGGCTGCCTCATTCGGCGAGATCCCCCAGTGATGGGCGCTGAGGGCGACCCAGGCCGGCGCCGCAGTGCCGTCCGGCCGGACAAACGGATTGAGGTCGGCCAAGTCGAGGGACTCCAGCCCGGCGATCCAGTCCGGCACTCGGTCGAACGAGGCCACCTCGAATCCCAGAAAGGTCAGCCGCTCGATGACACCAGGCACGGTCAGCCCAAGCCGGCCGGCGGCGAAGACAGCATGGCCGCGGCTGATCCACAGCTCGCGAGAACGCCACGGCGGCCTGCCATTGCCATAGAAACTCGCCAGGAACTGATCCTGGTAGGTGAACGACGAATGATCTCCAGCCAGTTGCCGGGTGTCGAAGTCGTACTCGCCCAGCCGCCGGACGATCTCCGGGACCGGCATCCGGGTGGCACGATGTGCCGCGATCAGGTGCCCCATGCGAACCGGCTCGTCCGGTCTGAGCCATGGCTCTTTGCCGTCGAGGTTCTCGCTCAGCAGAATGAGATCCGCCGGTGTGGCCGAGCTGACAGTGTCCGTCCAGCCCGGTATCACGGTCTCGTGGCCGAGCACTTTCATCCGGTCGGCGACGTCGGCAAAGCCGGAGTCCATGAGGAGCGCCACTTCGGCGAGCCGGCCCGGACGAACCACCACGGCCTGCCCGTTTCGTTCCTCATCGGGGACCCCGAGTCCCTCGGTCAGCAACGCGTCGGTTGGCAGCGCAGTGAGTACTGCATCGCGCACCACAACGGGCCGTACCGACTCTCCGCCTGCGATCGCAAGCAACCGCCAGAGCAGAACATGATCGCAGAACTGCGCATCGCTGTACGACGGCAGTCCGAACGGATCCAGTCGCGCAACCAGCTTCCGGTCTTCCGGAAAGCATCCGAGGGTGCGCATGTCGGCCTGAAGGTGGCCCAGCGACAGTTCGGCGCCGGCATCGGCGAGGGCCGAGGTCAGTGCGTTGCCCACAACGACCATCTCGTCCGCGACATCACACAACCACCGGTAGGTGAGGAACGGCGGACGAGCCGACACGAGATCCGCGACCGCCTCGACCATCAGGTCTGTGATCCGGTGGGTGACGTCCTCACGCACAGCGGACCGATCGACCGTCAGTAGCGGGACCGGATGCCCGGTGAGGTTCACCACCGCACCCTTGATCCTGCCTTTCGGCAGGTTGGCGTGGACACCGTCGACCAGGAGCCCGCCACCGTTCTCACACCAGACAACTTGTCCGCGTGCCGTCACGGGCCCTGGGACGACCTGTCCGGACACGTCGATGCCGGGGCCGCTGATCCCCCAGGATGAACGGACCTCGAACCTGGATCTCGGCCAGGTGTCGGTGATTCCGTCGTGGTCCGCGAACGTGTCGAACTCGGCGATGCCCAGGAGGCGTTGGAGGACGTCGACGCAGGAGGGGGCGGTGCTGCCGTCGCGGAGGTAGAGGGTGACCTCGGTGCCGACGCGGTGGTGGTCTCCGGTGAACGGCTCGATGCGGAACAGGTGGCCGGGGCCGGCGATCTGGACCTCCAGGGCGGGACCGGTGGGGTCGTCGCCGCGGCCCATGCGGCGGGTGGTCACGCGGATCTCGTCGGCGAGCATGAAGTAGCTGAGGACGCCGATGCCGTAGCGGCTGTTGGGGATGAAGCGGACGCCGGAGGCGGCCCATTCCGCCTCCTCGTCGTGGAACTCGCGGCGATCGGGGAAGCGGACGCCCACCCTGGAGAAGACCTCGCGGAGGTCCGACTCGCTCATGCCAATGCCGTTGTCGCGGCACTTCAACACATGCCGGCCGTTCTCCGTGCCTTGCCAGAACCTGATCTCACCGGTCCAGGCGTGGTCGCCGCCGGCTTCCGTGCGGGCCTTTCGCCAACGGCACGCGTCGAGGGCGTTCTGGTACAGCTCGCGGATCGCGAGGGACTTGTCGCCGTAGAGCTGTTCGCCCATCAGGAGTTCGCGGATCCTGGCTTCGTCGAGGCGGAACCTCGGCACTGGGCGGGCGAAGTTCTGGCCGTCGGCCGCTTTGATGGCGTCGGCCGAAGCGGCGGCCGGGAGGTCGGCCAGCAGTTCGACGTTGGTCGTCCGGATCGCAGCGAGCAGCGCCATTGTGCTGTCGACGTGGGTGCTCAGCGACTCCAGGACGGCTTCGTGGTGGCACTCGGCGACGAGGCTGATGTCGGCGCGCTCGGACTCCCGTTCCCAGCGGGCGTCGCGGATCGTGGCCTTCAGCTGGTCCATGTCGACCGGTCGCGGGATGCCGAGGTGTTCGACAAGGGTCATCGGCAACTGCATGAGGTCGATCGCCAACTGGTGGGCCACCATGAGCAACAGTGCGATGCGCTCCTCGTCCACTTTCTGCGCGTCGTCGGTGATGCCGGCTGGGTAGCGGAGTTTTTCCAGGTTGTTGCGGGTCTCGCGGTCGCGCAGCTGGTCCGGGGTCAACCGGAACAGGGCGATGGTCTTGCGTAGTGTCACGGTGAGCGCTCTGCGCAGCATCGGATTGCCGACAGGCAGTGGACGTTCGGCCCGGTCCGGCGGAAAACCCTTGATCCACTGGTGGAACAGCCACCAGCCGATCGCTTTCCCGCTCTCGTCACCGCCCCGGCCGTCGAGGTGGACGAGCTCGGTGCGGTTCACCAGCCTGCTCTGCTCGGGGCCGGCGAGGAACCGCCCATAGCCCGAGTTTCGCGGCCGGAGGTCGGTCGGGTCGACCTCCAGCTCCGCCACTCGTTCGGCCGACCAGACCTGGTGCACCATCGGGGTCAGGACCAGCAGGGCGGCTTCGAGCAGCGAGAACTCCACCGGGCGAGTGATCTCGATGATCCGCTTGGTGAGTTCGCGGGTCATCCGGGTGGCGAACTCGGGGTCCAGCCAGGGATCGTCAGCGAGCTTGGCCGCGAGCGTTTGCCAGTGGTCGAACAGCTTTCCGGCGATCTCCACGACTGCCGGCAGCAGCTTGTCGCGATCTTCCGTGTGCTGCCAGGCGATGTGGGTCCCGGCGAGCTCGGCCCAGTGGTTCGGCCAGGTCACCGGCGGTGGCTCGGCGACGGGCGCGCCGGACGTGATGATCAGCCGGCCCGCCTGGATGGCGTTGGTGACCGTGCCGCTGATCTCGTTGCTGATCGACACCTCGTCGTCCGCCATGCTCCTCGCCCCACCTCGTGCTCGGCCGCATCCGGTTGACAGTAGCCGAGGTCAGAGGCGGCCGCCGCTGGCGGTGTCGCCGGAGAGGCGTTGCGCGAGGTAGACCGGGACGGTGGAGACGATGATCAGGACGGCGGCGACGACGTTGACGACCGGCGCCTGGTTGGGGCGGAAAAGGTTGTTGTAGATCCAGATCGGCAGCGTCTCCAGGCCGGTGCCGAGGGTGAACGTGGTCACGATGATCTCGTCGAAGGACAGGGCGAACGCGAGCAGGCCGCCGGCGAGCAGGGCCGAGCGCAGCATCGGGAAGGTGACCAGGCGGAACGTGGTCGGGCCGGTGGCGCCGAGGTCCATCGAGGCTTCCTCGAGGTTGCCGCCCATCCGGCGCAGGCGGGCGACAACGTTGTTGAACACCACCACAATGCAGAACGTGGCGTGCGCGATGATCGCGGTGATCAGGCCGAGGTCGATGCCCAGGATGGTGCGGAACGCGTTGTTCAGGGCGATGCCGGTGACGATGCCCGGCAACGCGATGGGCAGGATGATCAGCAACGAGATCGGGTCGCGGCCGAAGAACTTGTAGCGCTGCAAGGCGAACGCGGCCATCGTGCCCAGCACCAGAGCGATGGCGGTGGCCGCCAGGCCGGCGAGCACGGATGTCCACAGTGCACTCAACGCGCCTTCGTTGGTGACCGCGCGGCGCCACCACTCGACGGTGAACCTCGTCGGCGGCCAGCCGAAGGTGGTGTCGGCGTTGAAGGAGTTCAGCAGGACCACCAGGAGCGGGAAGTAGATCACCGCGAGGCCCAGTCCCAGCGCGGTCCGCAGCAGGATGCGCACTTCTCCGGCCTCCTACAGGTTGTCCAGCGCGCCGGTGCGGCGCACCGCGGCCAGGTAGATGAGCATGATCACGACCGGGACCGTGGCCACCGTCGCGGCGAACGGCAGGTTGTTGGCCGCGCCGATGTTGTCGTAGACGACGTTGCCGAGCATCTGGCTGGTGCCGCCGACGATCTTGACCGTGATGTAGTCACCCAGCGACAACGAGAACGTGAAGATCGAGCCGGCCACGATCGCCGGGAACGCCAGCGGCAGGATCACCGACCGGAACGTGCGGAACGACCGCGCGCCCAGATCGCTGGAAGCGTCCACCATCGACTGCGGCAGGCGTTCGAGCCCCGCGTAGATCGGCAGGATCATGTACGGCAGCCACAGGTACGACAGCGTGATGATGGTCGCCGTGACGCCGTAGCCGATCCCGAACACGTGCAGGAACCCGTTGCCGGACAACATGCTCCGCCACGCGTACGCCTTCACCAGGTAGCTCGCCCACAGCGGGGTCATGATCGCGATCACCAGGATCCGCTGGGTTCTCGGCTTCGTGAGCTTGGCCATCGTATACGCCATCGGGAACGCGATCACCGCGTCGATCACCGTGACCAGGATCGCGATCCCCAAGGTGCGGAACGTGATCGTGCGGTACACCGCGTCGGAGAACAGGGTGGCGAAGTTGTCCAGCGACCAGTCGGTGACCACCTGCCCGGTGAACACATCCGTGCGCCAGAACGCCGTGATGAACAGGGCGGCGAGCGCCCCGAGATACGCCAGCCCCAGCCACAACATCGGCGCCGACAACAGGATGCCGAGCCGGAGCCGCGGCCGGCGGAAGAAGAACGCGGTCATGCCTCCGGCCCCCGTTTTCCAGCGTACAGCAAGGGTTTCGATGCAAGGCAAGCCTTCGAGGCGCCTTGTGGACAACCGTTTCCCGGGCAGTGATCCGGGATCCGTACAACGGCCAGCCGGCCTCCGGCCCCCCGTCTTCCAGCGTACCGGGTGGGCTCCGGCGCAAGGCAAGCCCGCGCCGTCGCCCGCTGTGGACAACTGCCGCCTGTGGACAGCCTGCGATCGGCGGCGTCGGAACTGTCGTACCCCTCAGGTAGCGTGGAAACCGGGGGCCGGAAGCCAAGGCGCATGGGTGTCAGCCCTTGATGTCGGTCCAGGCTCGGGTCCACTCGCCGTAGTCCTTGCACTTGACGTCGGTGCGGCCGTCGAGGCACTGCGGGATGGGGGTAGTCCAGTACGCGATCTTGGCGGCGTACGCGGAGTCGTTGGCGTGGTAGGTGTCGCAGAGGGTCTTGTCGGTCATCTCGGCGCACGCCTTGGAGTTGGCGGGGGCTTCGCCGAAGTACTCGGCCACCTGGGCGTTGACGGAGGGGCTGATGATGTAGTCCATCCACTTGTAGGCGCAGGTCTTGTGCGCCGACTTGGTGGCGACCATCCAGGTGTCCGACCATCCGGTGGCGCCCTCCGAAGGAACCGTTGCCTCCAAAGGAGTTCCCTCAGCCTTGGTCACGTTCACGGTGACCTGCCAGGCGGTGCCGACCACCGAGTCGCCGTTCTTCAACGACTGCGACTCCTTCAGGTAGTCCGACCAGTACTCGCTCACCAGCGGCCGTTGCTGCTTGAGCAGGGCCACCGCCGCCGCGAACTGCTTGTCGTCCAGCGCATAGGGGTTCTTGATGCCCAGATCCGGCTGGTGGGACTGGAGGTACAGGGCCGCGTCGGCGATGTAGATCGGCGAGTCGTAGGCGATGACCTTGCCCTTGTACGGCGAGTTCGCGTCGAACATCACCGACCAGGAGGTGGGCGTGGGGCTCACCTTGTCGGTGCGCCACGTGAGGATGTTGGCGCCCCAGCCGTGCGGGATGCCGTAGGAGACGTTGTTGACGCTGTTCCACGACTTCTCTTTGAGGAACGGGTAGACATCGTTGTAGTTGGGCACGAGAGCGGTGTTCACGGGCTCGACGTCACCGGAGGCGACCAGGCGCAGGGACGCGTCGCCGGAGGCGGAGACCACGTCGTACTGGCCGGTCTTCATCAGGGTCACGGCCTCGTCCGAGGTGCCGAACGGCTTCACGTTGACCTTGCAGCCGGTCTGCTGCTCGAACGGCGACACCCAGTTGATCTTGGGGTCGTTCGAGCCGTTCTCCGCGTACCCCGGCCAGGCCAGTACATTCAACGCGCCCTCGGGCTGGCCGAGCGCCTTCAACGCCTCCAGTTTCGGGGGCGTGAAGCCCTGTGCGCCGGGCGCGGAGGCCGGCGTGTTCGACCCCGACGTCCCGCACGCCGCCAGGAGCAGGCACACCGCCCCGTAAATCAGCGTCTTCTTCATGACAGGTGCCCTTCCGGTGAGGGGACTCGGTAACAGTGGTCGTGCCGCCAGGTGAGCCGGACCCGGCCGTCGGTGACCTCGAAGCCGTCGCCGACGTTCTGCCGTACAACGGAAAGCTGGCCGCCCGCGTCGAGGGCGACGGCGTAGCGCACGGTCGCGCCGGCGTAGACGACGCTGGTGACCGTGCCGGTCGCGCTGGTGTGCCCATCCGGCGCGGGCGACGAGAGATCGCCGTCGATGCGGATCTTCTCCGGCCGGATGCTGTACACGCCCGGCTTGCCGATGACCGTCTCCGCGCTGCGCCCGCCGAGCAGGTTGGACGTTCCGACGAACCCGGCGACGAACTCGGTGGC
>CBIMJO010000385.1:0-7914 GCA_966244135.1 uncultured Actinocrispum sp.
ACCCCCGGTCAGGCACGCCACCTCGAGGGTGGACAGTGCCGCGGGCGCGGTTGTGGTGACCGCACCCGAACGAGTGAGAATGCGTACGGCGAACGCGAACAAAAGTGAGATCAGAAAGCCGAGCAGATAAAGGGCGATGAAGTCAGGCCCCGATATGCCCCACGTGTCTTCCATGTTCTCCCCCTCTCACCCAAGAAGCAGGAATCCAGTGGAGACACCACTTTCGGGCGCGGGGGGAGAACCGGCAAGATGCCTTGAGCAATATTTAGGGTTGTGCTGGGGAGAACTTAGGCTTGCTCATCCGGCCGCAACGTGAGCGAAATGCTGTTGATGCAGTAGCGCTGGTCGGTCGGCGTGTCGTAGCCCTCGCCCTCGAAGACGTGACCCAGGTGGCTGTGGCAGTTCGCGCACAGCACCTCGGTCCGCTTCATGCCGAGGCTCGAGTCGTCGCGCAGGATCACCGCGTCGCCCGCCAGCGGCGAGAAGAACGACGGCCAGCCGCAGTGCGAGTCGAACTTCGTCGTACTGCGGAACAACTCCGCGCCACAGGCACGGCACGCGTACACGCCCACCGTCTTGGTGTCGGTGTACTCACCGGTGAAGGCCCGCTCGGTGCCCGCCTTGCGGAGCACCTGGTACTCCTCGGCGGTCAGCTGCTGCTTCCACTCCTGGTCCGACTTCACAACTCGGGGTGTGGCACCCACGACGGGCTTCATGCTCCTACCTTCCGAAAGTGGTGGAGAGGACGAACACGAGCGCGTCCCACACCGCCACCCCGACCCCGCCCAGGATGAGCGTGATCAGGATCAGCACGGTGAGGCGCCGGTGACCACCGAGCCGGTTGGCCGAGTCCGCGAAGTCCGCTATCCCGCCGAGATAGCCCTCGACGGTGTAGCCCGACCGGTGGTTGTTCGATATCCGGTCGAGATGGGCCGCGAACGCCCGTACTTCCGGGTCATCGGGGTCGAGACCGATCAATTCCTCGTGAAACCGGTTGCGGTCCGGCTCCTCGGGGGACGCGTTCACACCCATGACAACACCGTAGCGGGTCAGCTTGTTTCCCGGGCCCCCAAAGGCCGCTCGTCCGCGGTGCTGTCGCTCTTGACATGCACGAACGAGGTGTATCCCCACTCCTCAAGGCGGCCCAGCTGCGCGCCGAACTTGCCGCGCCGCTTGATGGTCGTCACTTGGCGGCCGGCCGCCCGCAGTTCCCGCGCGACCTGCATGACCTGAGCCACCTGGACATCCGCCTCGTGCAGCACGGCGACCGCGTCGGCCGTGGGCGCGCTGTCCAGCAGGTCCACGATCCGCTCGAACCCGATGGAGAACCCGCAGGCCGGCACGTCCTTGCCCATCGAGCGGCCGATCAGCTTGTCGTACCGCCCGCCACCGGCCACCGACGAGGCCGACTCCGGGTGGCTCAGCTCGAAGATCTGGCCGGTGTAGTAGCCCATGCCGCGCACCAGTGTCGGGTCGAACTCCCAGCTCAGCTCGCCCATCCCGGCCAGCGCGCCGGTCGTGGCCACCAGGTCGGCGATCACCTCCGCGCCCAGCCCGGGCACCGCATCCGCCAGGGTGTCGGCGAGCTTCGCCTGGTCCAGGCCCTGCAGGGCGGTGATCGCCTGCTGCACCCCCTCGACCGTCTCCTCGGCCATGCCCCGGCTTACGAACTCCTTACGGACCCCGTCCCAGCCGACCTTGTCCAGCTTGTCCAGGGTGATGAAGAACCCGCCCTGGGCCTGCGGCGCGATACCCGCGCTCTCGGCCAGCGCGGACAGGAACCGCCGGTCGGACAGCCGGACCGTGACACCGGGGATCCCGGCCGCGGCCAGCGCCTCGGTGGTCGCCTCGATCAGCTCGGCCTCGGCCAGCACGGACTCCTCGCCGATCAGGTCGATGTCGCACTGGTTGAACTGGCGGTACCGGCCCTTCTGCGGCTTCTCCGCGCGCCACACCGGGCCGAACTGGAACGACCGGAACGGCAGCGGCAGCGCGGCCTGGTTGTTGCCGTAGAACCGGGTCAGCGGGACGGTCAGGTCGAACCGCAGGCCCAGGTCCACCGCCTCATCGAGGGTCGCGGGCGGCTCGGTCAGGCCGCGGCGGAGGATCTTGTAGATCAGCTTCTCGTTCTCGCCGCCCTGGCCGCCGGTCAGCCGCTGGATGTCCTCGATCGCCGGGGTCTCGATCCGCTGGTAGCCATACCGGTGGTAGACCTCGGTGATCCGGGCCAGGACATGGTCGCGCACGGCGACGGTCGCGGGCAGCAGGTCACGAGTGCCCCGTGCGGGGCTGTTGTCCATCTTCACCGGTAGGTCCTCAGGTCGGAATTCTGATCTGGATTTTCTCTGCTGGATTCTGTGCTGGATTTCCAGCGCCTACAACGCTACCGGGCACGTGCGAGGGGTTTTACGCCTAGGGTTGCCGCATGGCTTCGAAGGCGATCGAGCTGACCGTGGGCGAGCGGGCCGTGCGGGTGTCCAATCCGGACAAGATGTACTTCCCCGAGCGCGGGATCACCAAGCGCCAGGTGGTCGAGTACTACATCGCGGTGGCCGAGCCGCTGCTGAAGGTGCTGCGGGACCGGCCGACCACCCTCAAGCGGTTCGTCGACGGGGTCACGGGGGAGGCGTTCTACCAGAAGCGCCTGCCCAAGGGCGCGCCCGAGTGGGTCGAGACGGTGCAGATCAGGTTCCCGTCCGGGCGGCCCGCCGACGAGGTGTGCCCGACCGAGCCCGCGGTGCTGGCCTGGGCGGCCAACCTGGGCACGTTCGACTTCCACCCGTGGCCGGTGCGCCGGCCCGAGGTGGACCATCCCGACGAGTTGCGGGTGGACCTCGACCCGCAGCCGGGTACGGACTTCAACGACGCGGTCAAGGTCGCCGGGGTGCTGCGTGAGGTGCTCGCCGACGCGGGCCTGACCGGGTACCCGAAGACCTCGGGCGGCCGCGGGATCCACGTCCTGGTGCGGATCCGGCCGGAGTGGGACTTCATCGACACCCGGCACGCGGTGATCGGCCTGGCCCGGGAGGTGGAGAAGCGGATCCCCGACCTGGCCACCACCGCGTGGTGGAAGGAGGAACGCGGCGAGCGCGTCTTCCTCGACTTCAACCAGGCCGCCCGCGACCGGACCATCGCCTCGGCCTGGTCGGTCCGCGGGACCCCGCGCGCCACCGTGTCGTTCCCGCTGACCTGGGAGCAGCTGTCCGATGTGGACCCCGACGACTTCGACGTGCTGACCGTGCCGGATATGCTTGCCCGGCACGGAGACGCGCACGCGGGCATCGACGCCGAGGTGTTCGGCCTGGAGACGTCGCTGGAGTGGTACGAGAAGGACGGCCGCGGCGAGATGCCCTACCCACCGGACTACCCGAAGATGCCCGGCGAACCCAAACGCGTCCAACCCTCCCGAGCCCGCGACGACACCTAACGCGAATGGCTCTCGCGGGAGGCGAGGATGGCGGGCTGGTTGCGTTCGGCCCACGCGTGCATCGGCGCGAACGAGGCGTGGAAGTCGCGGCCGACATCGGTGAGCGTGTACTCGACCTTCGGCGGGACCGTGGGGTAGACCGTGCGCTCGATCAGGCCGTCGCGCTCCAGGTTGCGCAGGGTCAGGGTGAGCATCCGGCGGCTGATGCCGGTCAGTTCGCGTTCCAGCTCGGTGAACCGGATCGGGCCCCGCACCGCGGCCAGGATCACGCCGATGGTCCACTTGCTCGACAGCTGCTCCAGCACCGTGCCCACCGTGCAGGGCCGCTCGGGAACACAAATGTGACTCTGTGACAAGAAAGTGCCTCCTTACGGCGGCGCGCCCGCGCGGCCATCATCGTCCCCATGACCGACTATCCCCCGGGTTCCGGGCCGCCACCACGTGTTTTCGCCGAGACCGAGGCGTACGAACGCCTGGCGGCAGGCAAGTTCGGCACCCTGGCGACCATCAAGGCCGACGGCCACCCGCACCTGAGCACCATGATCTACACCTGGGACCCGGACCGGCGGGTGATCCTGATGTCCACCACGCAGCCACGGGTCAAGGTCCGCCACATCCAGGCCAACCCCAGGACGGCGCTGCATGTTCCGGGCCCGGACGCCTTCTCCTACGTCACCGCCGAAGGCGAGGCCGAGGTGTCCGCCGTGACCACGTCTCCGGGGGACGAGGTCGGCCGGGCTCTGGCCCCGCTGTACGGCGACGTCGACCAGGACGCGTTGTTCAAGCAGCTCGTGCTCGATCGCCGGGTGCTGATCACGCTGCGGGTCACCAAGGTCTACGGCATGGCCATCGAGTTCTAGGTTTTCCTGGCCAGTCCCGCGACGAACAGGCGCTGGGGGCGGACCAGGGGTTTCATCCGTGGTCCGTCCGGCCACCACTCCGAGGCCGGCACGACGCCGGGGGCGAGCACCTCGCAGCCGGCGAAGAACGTCTCGATCTCGGCGCCGGTGCGGAAGTAGCCGCTGCCCATCGGGCCGCCGGACATCAGCGACTGCATGCGTTGCGCCGCCTCGCTGTCCTCGCCGCTGCCCGGGTTGTGGAAGTGGCTGATGGCCACGTATGAACCCGGGGCGAGGGCGTCGACGTAGGTCCGCATGAACGCGCGGACCTCGTCCGGGTCGGGGCAGTGGTGCAGCGTGCCGATCTGGTACAGCGCCACCGGCTGGGAGAAGTCCAGGTAGCGCCGCACATCCGCGTGCGCCAGCAACGCGTCCGGCCGGGTCAGGTCGGCGGAGACCAGGTGGGTCCGGTCGTTCTCGGCCAGGATCGCCCGCCCGTGCGCCAGCACGATCGGGTCGTTGTCCACGTACACGACCGTCGCCTCGGGGTTGAGCCGCTGGGCGACCTGGTGGGTGTTCTCCGCCGTCGGCAGGCCGGAACCGCAGTCCAGGAACTGCGTGATGCCCGCCTGGCCGGCCAGGAACCGGGTGATCCGGATCAGCCACTCGCGGTTGTCCCGCGCGGCCACCATGGCGTCCGGGGACGCGGCCAGGATGGCCCGCAGCACCGCCCGGTCCACTTCGTAGTTGTCCTTGCCGCCGAGGCCCGCGTCGTAGACGCGGGCGACGCTCGGTCTGGTGATGTCCACCTGTGGGGAATCCACGGCGGTCATCGTGCCACGCTCAGCCTGGGAGCGCGCCCACCGTATCGCGTATTTGCGCGCCGAGTCCGCTGGCGCCTTCGCGGGCGCAGTGCGCACAGCAGAAGAACCGGCCCTCGACCTCGACGCCGTGCCCGAGAATCCGGCATTCGCAGTGCTCACAGTGCGGGGCGAGCTTCTGGATGGCGCATTCGAAGCTGTCGAAGGTGTAGACGTCGCCGGTGATGGTGCGCACCTCGAACGCCATCCAGTACTCGTTGCCGCAAACGGCGCATGGCCGCATCTGGTTCATGGGGCGAGGGTGCGGTCTGGGCCGCGACCAGGCAACTCGAGGCCATCCCACGATCGGGGGAAATACTCTGTATGAAATTTTGTATATCACATATTTTCCGGTGTGGACAAAGTCCGACACTACGACGTTTGGCTGTATCCGGGAGATACCGGCACCGCTAACCTACGGCAATCTTGATCGCGGTTTCTGTCTGCGATCGCGACACCACCGAGAGGACAACTTCACATGCGTCGGAAACGTCGCGCCATCGCTGGTCTGCTCACCGCGGCCATGGTGGCGACGCTGGGAGGATGCGGGATGCTGGGCGGGAACGCCGACCAGTCGAACGCGCCGACGGGGGGATTGGAGAAATCCACCATCAAGGTCGCCGAACTCAAGATCGTCGACGCGACCCCGATTCACATGGCCATTGATGGTGGCTTCTTCGAGGCCGAGGGCCTCAAGGTGGACCTGTCCACCGGTGCCAAGGGTTCAGCGAACCTGGACAATGTCATGGGCGGGTCGATCGACGTCGCCCTGACCAGTTATCCGCCCGCCATTCTGGCACAGGCGAAGAAGGTCGCCGAGCTGAAGATCCTCAGCGACGCGGTCACCACCACGGAGAACCTGTTCCTCCTCGTGGTGCGCAAGGGCGGGACCATCAAGGACGTCAAGGACCTCCAGGGCAAGAAGATCGCGGTGAGCTCGCCCGGTGGTATCGGTGAGCTGGCGTTGCGCGCGCAGTTCAAGGTGCGCGGGGTCACCGTCGCCAAGGAGTCCTTCGTCTCGATGGCCTTCGCCGACATGCCCACCGCACTGGACAAGGGCAATGTCGACGCGGCGATCATGAACGAGCCATTCCTCACCGCCGCGCTGCAGAGCAACGGCGTGGAGAAGCTGATGAGCCCGTTCACCGGCGCCACCGCGGACTTCCCGACCTCCGGGTGGGTCGCGACCAAGAAGTTCGCCGAGCAGAACCCGAAGACCGTCGCCGCCTTCCAGCGCGCGATGGAGAAGGCCGTCGCCGCCACTCAGGACCGCGCCAAGGTCGAGGCCGCCGTCGTCAAGTACGTCGGTGTCCAGCCCAACATCGCCACCCTGATGACCCTGCCCGTCTACCCGACCGGCACGGACGCCAACCGCTTCCAGCGGGTCGTCGACCTCATGCACGACGTGGGCGAGATGAAGCCGGAGCAGCAGGTCGACATGAAGACGATGGTGCTCGACAGCAAGCCCAAGTAAGGGGCATCACCGCCGCCGACCGGACTTGGAGACCGTCGAATCAGCGCGGGTCCGACGGTCTCCACTCGCCGGGGGCTCAGACCCGGCGAGTCCGGTAGAGCGTGGCGGTGATCGAGTGCGTCTCACGGCCCTCGTCGCGGGCCCGCGCGGTCAGGTGCACGTGGAACCGGCCGAGCAGGTCCTCGCGCTCCTGGTCGTCCAGCGAGATGATCGCGCTGTAGGTGCTGAACATGGCGCAGATCTGACTCGGGGTCATCTCCCGGGTGAACTCCATGACATTCTTCTCGACCGGCGTGAATGGCAGGTCGTCCGGCAGGTTCAGCTCGTGGATCTTGCGGTCCGGGTGGTGTGCCGAGAGAATCACCTGCTGAACGTCGGAAAGCCACAAGTCGCTGTGGCCGCGGTCGTGCCAGGAGACGCCGAGAACGCCGCCCGGTTTCAGGCAACGGGCCGCCTCGGTTCCCGCGGCGCGCGGGTCGAACCAATGCCACGCATTCGACGAGAACACGCCGTCGGCGGTCCCTGATTCGACCGGAAGCCGTTCCGCGCTGCCTTCCCGCACATCCGCCGCCGGATACTGGGCGGTCAGCCAGGCGCGCATCTGCGGGTCCGGATCGGTGGCGATCACGCGTTCCGCCCGGTCCAGCAGAATGCGCGTGAAATGGCCGGTCCCGGCGCCGACTTCCACCGCCAGGTCACGCCTCGGCCCGATCAGCCAGTCCGCCACATCCGACGGCACGGCCGGGCGGCTGACATCGTAGTGCGCCGGATCGACCCCGAAAACCAGGCCGGGTTGTGCTGTCATGAAAGAAATCCTCCAGAGTCAGCGGTGAAAAAAAGCATGCCAACGCTAACTGTCTGGCGGGGTGATCGAGACCGCCGATTGTCGCAAATGCGTCAGGAATTCCGCGGATCGGACCGCGCGTTGATCACCCGTTCGACGGGAACGCCGCACGCCTCGGCCCGCTCGCAGCCGTGCGGCAGCCAGTCCAGCTGACCGGGCGCGTGCGCGTCGCTGTCGATCGAGAACTCGCAGCCGATCTCCAGCGCCTGGGTGATCAGCCGCAACGGCGGGTCCAGCCGCTCCGGCCGGGAGTTGATCTCCACCGCGGTGCCGTTGTCCCGGCAGGCCTCGAACACGGCCTTGGCGTTGAACGTGGACTCCGGGCGGTCGCGGCGCGCGGTCTTCATCCGGCCGGTGCAGTGGCCCAGGATGTCCACGTGCGGGTTGCTGACCGCCTTGACCATCCGCCTGGTCATCTCGAAGGACGGCATGCGCAGCTTGGAGTGCACGCTCGCGACCACGATGTCCAG
>CBIMJO010000386.1:0-7913 GCA_966244135.1 uncultured Actinocrispum sp.
CCACCGGCGAGATCTGGGCCCCGCTCGGCGCCACCGGCTACGAACTGTTGTGGGGCCTCGGAGTCACGTTCATCCTGGGCATCCCGATCGGGCTGGTGCTCGGCCGCAGCCGGATCCTGCACGACATGACCGAGCCGATCGTGAACATCCTCTACTCGGTGCCCTACGTGATGTTCCTGCCGATCATCATCTTCTGGTTCGGCCTGGAGAACACCTCGCGGATCATCGTGATCGTGTGGGCGGGCATCCTGCCGCTGATCATCAACATCACCGCCGGTGTGCGCAACCTCAACCGGGACTACTCCCGGGTGGCCACCGTGTTCTGCACGCCGAGGCTGAAGTTCTTCTACGCCATCGCCTTGCCGGCCACGCTGCCCTACATCCTGGCCGGCGTCCGGCTCGCGGTCGGGCGCGCCCTGGTCGGCGCGATCGTGGCGGAGCTGTTCCTGGCCAGTGAGGGCCTGGGCTACTTCGTCCAGAAACAGACCTCCAACTTCAACGTCGACTCGGCGATGGCCGGGATCGTTCTGCTCGCCGTGGTCGCCCTGCTGCTCAACGGAGCGGTCCGGCTGATCGAGCGGCGCTTCGTCCACTGGGCAGGTGCGCAATGAGAACCCCGAAAGCCAGGAAGACCATCCTGTTGTCCGTCGTCGCCGCGCTGGCGTTGACCGCCTGCGCGGGCAAGGCACAGGAGAAGGTCGCGGCTGACCAAAATGGACAGCTGGCCGTCAAGATCGGTTACACCGCACCGGGAGCCGGGTACGCGGACCTGTACGTCGCCGCCGACTACGGGATCTTCAGCAAGCATGGTCTCAAAGCCGAGATCGTCCGGCTCAACGACAGCTCCCAGCTCGTCGCCGGGCTGGCCAGCGGCAGCGTCCAGATCGCGGTCGGCGTCGCGCAGGACACCGCGGCGGCCATCATGAAGGGCACCGACCTGCGCTATGTGGCGATGCCCGAGCCGCACTACAACCTGGAGATGTGGGCCAGCCCGGACATCAAGTCGGTCAAGGACCTCAAGGGCAAGAAGGTCGCGATCACCTCGCCCGGCTCGGAGAGCGACTTCGGGCTGACCGCGATCGTGGCGAAGAACGGGATGAAGCGCGAGGACGTGACCGGCGTGTTCGTCAAGAGCATCCCGGCCGAGGTGTCCGCGCTGCAAAGCGGTGCGGTGTCGGCGATCCTGACCCAGCCGCCGCAGGGCGCGGAGACCAAGGAGAAGGGCGCGGTCCGGATCGCCTCCCTGGCCGACATGGACTTCCCGCTCGGCGCGTACACCGTGCAGGGCAAGTACCTCGACACCAACCGCGAGGTCGTCAAGCGGTTCGTCCAGGCCGAGGCCGAGGCGCTGCAGTACCTGCGCAGCAACGAGAAGGAGACACTCACCAGCATCCAGAAGTACACCGGCATCAACAAACCGGACCTGGCCAAGTACGCCTACGACTTCTTCCTGGACGTCTGGCAGAAGACGCCGAAGGTGGACGAGAAGATCATCAAGCTGGCGTTCGAGGAGGCCGCCGAGAACGCCAAGACCTCGCCGCCCGCGGATATCGGCAAGTACATCGACAACAGCATGCTGAGCGGGGAATCATGACGGCCGACCTGCGGGCCTGGCTCATCGAGGCCGGCAAGGCCGGTGAGCTGCAGGACGTCCAGGGGGCGAACTGGGACCTGGAGATCGGTGCGCTGTCCCAGGTGAACTACCGGCGCTCGAGTCCCAAGGCCCTGTTGTTCGACTCGATCCCTGGCTATGCCGACGGTCTGCGAGTGCTCAGCGGCAGCGTGAGCAACCCGCGGCTGCTCGGTTCCGTACTGGGCCTGGGCTGGGACCAGACCGACGAGTCCCTGATGGACGAACTGGCCACCCGCCCGGGTCAATGGACCACCCGGGCATCCGAGTTCAATGTGACCACAGTGGACGACGGTCCACTTCTGTCCAATATGGACAGTAAGCCCGACATCGACCTGCTGAGGTTCCCGGTGCCGCGCTGGCACGAGGGCGACGGCGGCCGGTACATCGGCACCGGATGTGCTGTGGTGACAAAGGATTACGACGCCGGGCGGATCAACCTCGGCGCGTACCGGATGCAGGTCCAGGACGACGGCAAGAGCGCCAGCGTCAACATCGAGGCAGGCAAGCACGGCGCCCAGCATCTGCGGCGCTGGTTCGCCGCGGAGGGCCGGGCGCCGATCGCGGTCACCCTGGGCATGCACCCGGCGTACCTGATCGCCGCCGGGGTCGAGGTGCCCGGCGACGTGGACGAGTACGAATACGTCGGCGCGATGCTCGGCGCACCAGTGTCCACAGTGAACGGTCAGGTCACCGGCCTGCCGCTCCCCCACGACGCCGAGATCGCCTTGGAGGGCTGGGTAACGCCGGACAACGTCCGTCCGGAGGGGCCGTTCGGCGAGTGGACCGGGTACTACTCCGGTTCGCGCGAACCGATCCTGACGATCGACGTGGAGCGGGTGTACTACCGCGACGAGCCGATCCTGCTCGGCGCCCCGCCCGGCAAGCCGCCGCACGACTACTCGTACATGCGGACCGTGATGAAGTCGGCGCTGATCACGGATGCCTTGAAGCGCACCGGATTGCCCGGGCTACGTGGTGTGTGGGCGCACGAGGTCGGTGGTGGACGGTCGTTGCTGATCGTCTCCATCGAGCAGCGCTACCCCGGACATGCCCGTCAGGCCGCGTATCTGGCCGCGCAGCTGCCGAACGCGGCCTACATGAACCGGTTCACGATCGTGGTGGACAGCGACGTCAACCCCCGTGATCTGGGCGAGGTGATGTGGGCGGCGTGCGGGCGGTGCGACCCCCAGACCGACATCGAGATCATGAAACGCACGTGGGGCAGCCGGGTCGACCCCCTGACGTTGCCGGGAGCGTTGGCGTTCAACAGCCGCGCGGTGATCGACGCGTGCCGCCCCTACGAACGGCTCGCGGACTTCCCCGTGGTGGCCGAATCCAGCGAGGACCTGGTGGCCGATGTGCGGCGGCGGTGGCCCGAGGTGGCGGGCTAGTGACGGCGGCCACCTCGGGCCGGTCGGATGTGGCCCGGCTGCGGCAGGAACTCCTGTTCAGCGCCCTGCGCGGGATCGAGGGCAGCTCGTCACTGGCCTTCGCGATCTTCGAGGAGCTCGCGGTGAACATCGTGGAGGGCCGGCTGCCGCCGGGCCACGAGGTGAACTCCGCCGACCTGGCCCGCCAGTTCAACACCAGCCGTACCCCCATCCGCGAAGCCTTGCTGTTACTGGAACGCGAGGGCCTCGTCATCGTCCCACCCCGCCGCCGCCCCTACGTCTCGCCCGTAGCCCTCGAACAAGTAAAGGAGATCTACGAAATCCGCGGCAGCCTCTACACCCTCGTATGCGAGCTTGTGGTGGAACGAGCCACCGACGAGGAGATCGCGTCGCTGGCGGACTGGCAGAAACTCCTGGAGCACGACGCGGAATGCGGTGACGTGGATGCGTACTTCTGGCACAACGTGGGGTTCCGCAACGCCGAGGCCCAGCTGTCGCGGAACCAGGAGCTGCAGCGGCGGTTGAGTTCGCTGGGCCTGCAGATGCATCGGTTCCGGCACCTGAGCCTGTCGCTTCCCGGGCGGCTCAAGCATTCGGTGGCGGACCATGAGCGGCTGGTGCGGGCCTATGCGGATCGGGATGTGGCTTTGGCTTCGGCGGTCAGCCGGTCGCTGGTGTTGCGGGGGTACCGGGCGTTGGAGCGCTCAGGAAAGTTCTGACCGCAACGCCTCCAGCCGTTCACGGATCACCTTGGTGCGCGGGTGCTCTGGCCCAAAAGCATTCGTGAGGTTGAGGACGACTTTTTCGAGATCGGCCACGGCTCTGGCGGCGTCACCTGTCGCCGCCCGCCAGTGAGTCACCATGACCATAGTTGTCAGCGTATGAGGATGTAGAGGTCCAAGCGCCCGCACCTGGTCTTGTAGCAGTCCCACACTCCCGGCGAACGCTCCAACCGGGTCTCCGGTCGTGCCCCGGCACCGCGCGAGCTCGTATCGAGTGCGCATGGTCCCATCCGAACACCCGCTGGCAGTCCGGCACAAGCCGCTCGAACTCAACGAGGGCATCCTCAGCGTTTCCTGCATCGAACCGGCCGCGGGCGAGATTGTGGCGGGTCATCAGCGTATTGCGGTCGTCCGGGCCCAGGACCTGGATCCATAGTGGAAGCACTCGGTCCAGCTCACTCATTGCCTCAGTCACGCTCCCGGACTCGGCGAGGAAGTGCGCACGATTGGCCCGGATTCGAAGCGTGTCCGGGGTCTCGCTCATCAACGAGCTTGGTCTGCTCGGCAAGAAGATCTCCCAACGTGACCGCCGCACCGGCCGCCGACACCCAGATCACCAGGTCAACGGCCGGATCCTGCCACCGCTCCCACGCGTGGGCCGCCGCGATCTGGGTCTTGCCAACCCCACCGAGGCCGGTCAGCACCTGCGCGGGCGTGCTGTCGAGCACCTCCCGAGCCACGAACGCAGCAGCCTGCGGCGGCGGTGGCCCTACCCCCGTCGTCACCACCTGCCTGCGCGCGGCCACGGCGGCCGTCGCCTTCAGCGTCGGTGTGCACCGGGCGGTGCGTTACTGGCGGAAATGAAGCGGAAATGGATCAGGCGGCCCAGCCGGAGCTTTCGATCGCGCGCAGGCCGCTCTTGATGATCGATTTGGTGATGGCGACGGCGAGGTCCACGTCGCCGTCGCAGTAGGCGCGCAGCAACCGGTCGTGGTCGCTGACCGATTTGTCCAGTCTGCCGGGGAGCGAGAGGCTGACGTGCCGCAGCTGGAGGGTTCGCAGGCCGAGGGAGCTGAGCATGCGGGCCAGCTGGGTGTTGCCGGCGACTTCGGCTTCGGCTTGACGGAACGCCACGTTGTGCCAGAAGTAGGAGTCGACGTCGCCGCGTTCGGCGTCGGCGACCAGCTTGGCCTGGAACTCGTGCAGCACGGTGATGTCCGGGGCGTCGCGCACGATCAGCTCGCTGACCAGGCCGTGCAGGCTGGCGCGGACCTCGTAGACGTCCCGGATCTGGCCCAGTGTGACCGGCGCGACGCGGGGGCGGCGGCGTGCCGGGATGTCGACGAGACCCTCGCGCTGCAGCTTCAGCAGGGCCTCGCGGACGGGTGTCCGGCTGCTGGAGTACCGCTTGGCCAGTTCGACCGAGTTCACGTCGGCGCCCGGCGCGAGGCGGCCGTCGATGATCTGCATGGCGACGTCCTCGACGATCCGGTCGACCAGCGACCCGTCGGTGGACTGGCCGAGCATCCGGCGCAGCATCACGGTCCCGTTCGACGTCATGGCAACTCCCCCGCAACATCCCGCAGAACGTCCAGCAGCCGCAGCACCGCCGGTGAGTGCTCGGCGTCCTTGCGCCGGACCGCCGCGATCCGCCGGTGCGGCCGGGCGCCGCCGACCGGGATCGCGGCCACGTCCGGGCGCAACGCCACCAAAGCCAGCCGGGGCCCCGCGCTGACCCCGATCCCGGCGGCGACAAGGCCCTGCGCCGAAAGGTAGTCCTCGGTCACGAACCCTACCTGCGGCTCGAACCCGGCCAAGCGGCACATCGTGGCGAACGCGTCGTCGTAGGGCGCCTCGTGCCCGCGTACCACCCAGGTCTCCCCGGCGAACTCCAGCAGGTCCACTTCGGACTCCCCGGCCAGCGGATGCCCGGCCGGGACCAGTACGTAGAGCGGGTCGTCGACGAGCGCCAGGCGTTCGATGTCGGCGGGCACGGTCCGCGGCAGGAAGTCGTAGTCCCAGATCAGGCCGAGCTGGATCTCCCCGTCCCGCAACGAGGTGGGGATGTCCTGCGCGTGCGCGGACCGCAGCTGCACGCGGATGTCCGGATGCCGGCGCTGGAACTCGCGCACCACCCGGGGAATCAGGTCCGCCGCGGCGGTCGGGAACGCGCCCAGCCGCACGGTGGCCTGCTGCTTGGTCAGGTCCCGCATCTCCTGCTCGATGGCCGCGATGTTGCTCAACAGGCCGACGCTGCGCTCGGCCAGGATCCTGCCCGCGTCGGTCAGCTCGACCCCACGCGGGCCACGGACCATCAGCGGCACCGCGAGCTGCCGTTCGAGCAACGCCATCTGCTGGGACACGGCCGAATGCGTCATGAACAGCGCCTCGGCCGCGGCCGTGAAGGACCCGCGCTCGGCCACTGCCGCGAAGATCTGCAGCCGCCGTACCTCGAGCACGCCTCTCCTTCACACCGGTCCCGCGAGGTCCCCCTGCCAGGGCTCGGGGGCAAGCTCCCATAGTCCCACCCGGGCCAGCGCCCGGCGAGCGATGTGGTCGACCATGTCGTCGATCGACTTCGGCTGAGGATAGAACGCCGGCACCGGCGGCGCGATGATCGCGCCCGCTTCGGTCACCGCGACCATCGACCGCAGGTGCCCCAGGTGCAGCGGGGTCTCGCGGACCATCAGCAGCAACGGCCGCCCTTCCTTGAGGCAGACGTCGGCCGCCCTGGTCACCAGGTCGTCGGTGTACCCCATGGCCACGGCCGACATGGTCTTGATGGAGCACGGCGTGACCAGCATGGAGTGCACGGGGAACGAGCCCGAGGCGATGCTGGCACCGATGTCCCCGGCGCGGTGGTGCACGTCGGCCAGCGCGCGGATATCCCTCGGCGTCATGCCGCACTCGTGCCGCAGGGTCATCGTGCCCGCCTTCGACACCACGAGGTGGATCTTCACCCCGGTCAGGTCGTTGAGCAGCTCCAGGACACGCACGCCGATGGCGGTGCCACTCGCACCGGTGATGGCCACCACCACCCGCTTGTCCAAAGACGACATACCTCATGGCAACACGCCCGGGTCCGGAAAGCCAGACCAGCGGGTGCCAGGTCTGCTAACCCCTGACCCCAGGAAACCTCGCTGGTCCCGGTGTGCCGCGCAACCTAGCGTCGAAGCCATGGAGAACGAGGTGATCGACGCACATGCACACATAGTGCCCGAGTCGTTGCTCACGGAGTCCGCGTTCCGCCACACCGACCAGGGCTGGGTCTACTCGGCTCCCGCGACCGGCGACACGAGGCCGATCGGGCCGCGGATGACCACAGTGGACGCGCGGCTGGCCTGGCTGGCCGACACCGGCATCACCCGGCAGATCCTGTCGCCGTGGCTGGACATCCAGGCGGGCGACCGGGACTGGGTGTTACGGCTCAACGACGCCATGTGCACGTCGGCCGCCGAACTGAAGACGACCGCACTGGCCAGTGTGGACACAACGGATCTCGACCGTGCCGCCGACGACCTCGCCGTGGCGATGAAGCGCCCGGAGTTCTCCGGCCTCATGCTCAGCACGGACCTGCCGCTGCACACATTCGATCCACTGTGGACGGCAGTCGTCGAGCTGGACGTGCCGGTGATGTTGCACCCGGCCACCTGCGGGCCGTCCGGCTCACTGGGCAACGTGCATGGGCGCCTGGTCGACAACACCTTGGCGTTGACCGGCTTGATCCTGCATGGCGTGCTGGACCGGTTCCCTGGTCTGCGGTTGCTTGCTGTGCACGGCGGCGGTTACCTGCCGTATCAGGCCGGACGGCTCGACGGCGGCTACCGGACCGGTGAGACCAAGCACGTCTCGCTCGAGCGGATGCCTTCGGAGTACTTGAAGGACTTCTACTTCGACACGGTCGCGTTGTCCGCGCCCGCTGTGGAGTTCCTCGCGTCGGTCGCCACGCCTGGGCGGGTTCTGCTGGGCAGCGACTATCCCTTCGCGATCGGCGACCCGCAGCCCGCGCGGACCGTGCTGGACGCCGAACTGCCCTGGGAGACCAAACTATCCGTGTTGAATCGGGCTGCCGCCGGGCTGTTCGGGCGGTCGTCATGATCCGGCTGACCGCACCGACCGCGAGCGGGCACCTGTCCAAGCTGGTTGCCGCGGGGCTGCTCGCCGTGA
>CBIMJO010000387.1:0-7902 GCA_966244135.1 uncultured Actinocrispum sp.
TGCCTGGGCGGGCGGCGACCGCGTACAGCTCGCTGTAGTCGTTGGCCGGTGGGCTCGCGACCCGTGACCAGCGGGTGCCGTCCCACCGCAGGGTGAAGGTCCGATACTGCGGGGTGCTGTCGTTGGTGGCGATGTCGCCGACGGCCCAGACGTCGTTGGTGCCGCGGGCCGCGACTGACCGCAGCGCGGGGAACAGGCCTGGTGTCGGGCTGGCGGCGACGCTCCAGGCGGTGCCGTTCCAGTGCTCGATCAGCGTCTGGGTCGGTGCTCCCTCGCTGACCTGCCCGACGGCCCAGGCGTCGGCCGCGCCGACGGCGACGACGGAGCTGAGGGTGTACACCGGGAACGTCGGGGTCTGCGGCGCCTTCGGCATGGGGACGAGGCTCCATGCGGTGCCGTTGAAATGCAGCGAGTAGGTCTGGTTGTGCGCGTCGGTGTCGGTGTAGGTGCCGACCGCCCAGATGTCGTCGGCAGCACGCGCCGAGACACCGGTCAGGCTGCTGATGTTGCCCGGATTCGGTTCGGGGACGGCCACCTGGGTCCATGCCGTGCCATCCCAGTGTTCGACCAGGGACTGGATCCCGATCTTGCCCACGGCCCACACGTTGCCGGCGCTCAACGCCGCCACGCCGACCAGGTCCGACCGCACCGGCAGTGCGGGCGCCCGCACCGACCAGGCGGTACCGTCCCAATGCAGGGCGGTGCCCTGGCGGCGGCTGTAGCCGCTGACCCGGTTCGACCCGACGATCCACGCGTCGTCCGCCGCAGTGGCGCTCACCGCGGACATCCGCACAGTGGGCAGCCCCGTCGTGCTCACCTGATTCCACGCTGCGCCGTTCCACCGCAGGATTCCGGCCGATCCCACTGCCCACGCGTCCGTGTCGGTTCGCGAGTACACGGCGGTGAGCACGCCGCCAACGGGTCCCGGTGCGGGGACCTGCGTCCAGACACCCACACCCGCAACGGCTGGCGCGGTGGCGAGCAGCAGAGAGACTCCGGCGATGCCGAGAACTCTTGGCAGAATCATGAAACCCCCTCGTCGTGGGAAGAGCTGCCGTCAAGGTTCCCGGTCGCGGGTACAGCGGGCCTCCAGCCGGGACTGTGCGTCCGCTGGATGCAGGCTCGCCTGCATCCTGTTGGAGCACGGGCGAGCAGGGATTTCGCTGCTACTCTCGCGTTTCAAGACGGGCGTGGGTGATGCTGTTTCGTGTCCTGGGATGTTTGGAAGCGCGCTCGGCCGGTGGGGAGCCGGTACGGCTGGGCGCCGCGAAGCATCGCGTTCTGCTGTCCATCCTTTTGTTGCAGGCCAACCAGTCGGTGCACACCGAGCGCCTGGTGGCCGCGCTGTGGCCGGGAAGGCCACCTCGTTCGGCGCCCGCGGTGTTACGTACCTATGTGTCCGCATTGCGGCATTCCTTGGGATTGACCAAGACCGAGCTGGCGTCCGTGCCAAATGGCTACCGCCTTGACGTGCGACCGGAGGACCTCGACCTGACCGTCTTCACCGACCTGCAACAGCAAGGCCAGCAGGCGCTTGTGGACGGCGATCCGGTGCGGGCGGTCGAACTGCTGCACAGCGCGCTGAACCTGTGGCGCGGCCGGCCACTGGAGGACGTCCCGCTGGACGGGGAATGGGTGATCATCCTCGACGAGATCGAGGAACTCCGGCTCGCCACGGTGGAAGCCTGGGCCCAGGCCGGTCTCGCCGCCGGTCGTCACGACGAGGTGGTCACCGGGCTGCGGGCCGTCGTCACGGACCAGCCGCTGCGGGAACGCCTGTGCGAACTGTGGATGACCGCGCTGTACCGGTCCGGCCGAAGAGCCGATGCCCTCGCGGCGTACCAGCGGCTGCGCGGGGAGATGGTGAGCGAGCTTGGCGTCGAGCCCGGGCCGGCACTGGCGGGGCTGCATCAGCGGATGGTGAACGCCGACCCCGCTCTGAGCATGCCGGCCTGCCGCGTGATGTCGCTCGTACCCCGCCACCTGCCGCCGGACATCACCGAATTCACCGGGCGCACCAACGAGATCAACCGGCTCGACGCCTTGCTGAGCGAAAGCTGCGGCACCGTGAGGATCGCGGCCGTGGACGGGCCGGGCGGTATCGGGAAGTCGGCGTTGGCCGTGCATGCGGGCCATCGCCTGGCAGACCGGTTCCCTGACGGGCAGCTGTATATCGACTTGCAGGGCGCCGAGGCAGGACCCGCACCGCTGGAACCGATGGTCGTTCTCGGCAGGCTGCTGCGTGCGCTGGGCCTGCCTGGCGACGAGATCCCCGACTCGCCCGCCGAGGCAGGCGGGGCGTGGCGAGCCGTCACGGCGGACGCCAGGTTGCTCGTGGTGCTCGACAATGCCCACGACGCCACCCAAGTACGCCCGCTCCTGCCCGCCGGAGCAGGTTGTGCGGTTCTGGTGACCAGCCGGCAGGTTCTGTCCACTTTGGCCGGTTTAGCCCACCACCTGCACCTGGACGTGCTGTCCCCGGCGGAATCCCTGGCTCTGCTGGAGAAGGTCGTCGGCGCGGAGCGGATCACCGCCGACCTTCCCGGGGCCGAACGGATCGCCCGGCTGTGCGGTCACCTGCCGTTGGCGCTGCGGATCGCCGGGGCCCGGTTGGCCGCCCGTCCGGCCTGGCCGTGCAGTGCGCTCGCAGCCCGGCTGGACGACGCCACCCAGCGGCTCGACGAACTGCAGATCGCCGATCTCGGTGTGCGCGCGAGCTTTCAGGTCAGCTACCAGTACCTTGTCACCGGTGATGGCCTGGTCGATCAAGCCGCCGCCACGGCCTTTCCGTTACTGTCCCTTCTGGACGGTTCCGATCTGAGCCTGCCGGTGGCGGCCCGGCTGCTCGGCCGCGGCGAGCCCGAGACCGAGGTGCTGCTCGAGCGTCTCGTCGACGCGCAACTACTGGAATCCCCCGTGCCGCAACGGTATCGGCTGCACGACCTGCTCCGGCTGTTCGCGCGCGAGCATGCCGCGCTGCGTTACGCTCCAGAGGAGCGGACCGCGGTGGTCGTCCGTGCCGTCGAGTGGTACATCGCGACCACCTGGCGGACGTTCCGGCTGCTTCGCCCCGGCGACACCCGGACCCGGATGCGCGTGGCCGGCGGCACCGAGTTCGCCGATGTGAAAGCGGCCCTGGCGTGGCTGGAAACCGAACGGGCCAACCTGGTCGCCGCCGTGCTGCAGACCGCGGAACTGCCTGGCGCATCAGGCGATCTGGCCATTACCCTCGCGCAGGCACTGTTCGGCTACTTCCAGGTCCACAACCAGTGGCACGACTGGATAAGGATCAACCAGACCGCCCTGGCGGTGGCCCGCCGGTCCGGTGACCTCGCCGCGCAGGCCCAGGCGTGCTGCGACCTCAACGTCGCCTACGACTTCCGCGGCAAGTACGAGGCCGCCATCGACTGCCTGACCGAAGGGCTCACGATCTTCCAGCTCCTCGGTGACCACCACGGCCAGTCCGCGTGCCTCAACGGCCTCGGCGTCGTCTACGACAGCCAGGAGCGGTATGCGGAGGCACAGGAATGCCTGGAGCAAAGCCTGACGATCCAACGGGATGTGCACGATCGCCGTGGCCAGGCGTTGAGCCTGAACAATCTGGGGGTCGTGCACAAACGCCTGAATCAGGACGAACGCGCGCTGACGTGCTACCAGGAGGCCCTGGACATCAGCGAGCAGATCGGCGACGTCCGGATGCGGGCGGGTGTGCTGACCAATCTCGGTGAGATCCATGAACGGCAAGGCCGTTACACCGAAGCGCTGGCCTGCCACGAACACAGCCTGCGGATGTTCCGCCGCCTGGGCGACCGGCAGGGACAGGCACTCAACCTGGACAACCAGGGCCGGTTGCACGAACACCGCGGAAACTACCCGGAAGCCCTCGCATGCCTCGAGGAATGCCTTGTCATCCAACAGGAGCTGGGCGACCGGCGCGGGCAGGCCGAATGCCTGCAACACCTCGGCTCGATCCTGCACCTGCTCGGGCACACCGAACAGGCCCGCGCGAGGTGGCGCGACTCCCTGGCGATCTTCACCGACCTCCGCCTGCCCACCGCTCACCAGCTGCGAATGCTCCTCGCCACCTCATGACAGGTCCGTCGACATCTCAGTCATGTAGGTGCAGTGCGGTCCACACTGCGGCGGGGGTCATGGGGGTGTTGAGGAGGGAGGGCGCGGCCTCGCCAACGACATGTACGCCGAGCTCGTCGGCAAGCACCCGGACCGGTTCGCCGCCTTCGCTGCCGCACCACTCCCCCATGGCGAAGCGGCAGCCGCGGAAGTCGTCCGCGCCATGGACTCACTGGGATTCCTCGGTGCCACTGTGTCCACAGTGGTCCTGGACCGGACCTTGGGGGACCCGGCCTTCGAGCCGTTCTGGGCCGAACTCGACAAGCGTTCCGCACCCGTGTTCATCCACGCCGCAGGCAAGGACCTCGACTCGCCCCTGATCTCAGACCATGGCCTGACCTGGATCGTCGGCGCCCCCTTCGAAGACGCCGTGGGTGTCTTGCACCTGCTGCGAGCCGGCGTGACCGCCCGCTACCCCAACATCAGGTTCATCGTCGCGCACCTCGGCGGCCCGCTGCCGTTCCTGCTGCAACGCATCGACGACAACTACAACCACTACAACGAAGCCTTCCCAGACCAACCAAGCAAACTGCTACGCAACATGTGGTACGACACCGCCAACTTCCACGCCCCCTCCCTTCGCTGCACCATCGACAGCTTCGGCATCGACAAGATCCTCCTGGGCAGCGACTTCCCCTACTTCCGCGACGACCTCTACACCCGCGCCGTCCGCTACATCGACCAGTCCGACATCACCCACTCCGAATGGACACAGATCCTCGACCAAAACGCCTCCACCCTCCTCGGCCTCGAGTAGACCTCTCCGCGGTCAACCGCGGGTGGGACAACACGGCCGGCATACCGCGAGGGTTGACAGCCGGTGCAACCCCAGCGGTGGACGCGTCCCACCCGCCGTGACCAATAGCGTTCTCCGCACATTGTTGCCACGCAAACAAAGGGGGAGAACTCCACATGCGTATCGCGAGGATCGGTTTGTTCGGCGCCACAATGATCGCCACTGCGTTGGCCTTGTCACCGGTCACGGCCAATGCGGAAACCACGAATACGAACTCGGGCTGGTCGGTCACCGTCGACGACGAGCCGGCCGACCCGGTGATCGACATCGACGACCCCGAACCCGTGAGCGAGATCGACCTCGCGGGCTGCCAGTTCGCGCTCTACAAGCCGGTCATCGTGAACCGCGTGGTCAAGGCGACCGGCTGGACGCACAACTGCTACCAGTACGCCAACTGGTATCTCGAACTGCAGCGCCACCGTTGGTGGGGCTGGCAGAAGCTGGCCTCGAAGTCGTTCCAGGGCAACAAGTCGATCACGTTGCGGAAGGGCTGCTCGGCGAACGACCTCTACACCTACCGGCTGTGGGGCAAGTCGACGGACAGCGGCGCGCAGGGCTTCAGCCCGAAGCTGCGCAAGCGCTGCTGACCATGACCGATGAATGGGCGGCCGGTCACCGGCCGCCCATTCCGGCCAGGAGAGCCCCATGAGGAAATTCCCTATCGCACTACTGGCCACCGCCGTGGTGGCCGCGACGGCGGTTTCACTTTCCCTTGCGCAGCAAGGCGATGACATAGCTGTCATTGGTTTCACCGAGACCAGCCGATCGGCCACTGGCACCGCGGAGCCACCACATCAGGTCGAGATGTGGATCGAACATCAGGATGACGTGGTTCACGACCTGCGGTCACGCGTCTCGGCCGGCGGCCGCGTTCTCGAGGAAAGACGTTGGCAGGCAAGCGAACCGGACCGAGTCGTGGTCCGTGACTGGCAGAACTGCCACGAGACGGCCGAACCGCCACCACACCCGGGCAGCCTCAGTTTCCGGTCCCTGCTCTCGGACACCTTCGGCGCCCTCGACATCCCCGCCAACGTAGAGAAAGCCGCGGATGGATCGGTGTCATGGGACACGCCGCAGGACGACCTCCGGTTGCGCGTGACCGACCACGGACGGCCCTACCCCGACCGCACTCTGGAACTGTTCAACAGCGACGGAGAGCTCGCGTCCGTGATCAACCAGACCACACTGACCACCGCAGCAGCCATGCCCGAATGGACCCGGAGGCCCTGCGCACCGGTCGACCACCCGGCCCCATGACCACACCGCGACGACCGGCCGGACCACCGCCGGTGCTGGTGACGACGTCGCAGCGGACGAGGTCAGCTTCGACAAGCGCAGGCGTCCCGGCTCCGGCACTTAGGTGCGAACCGGCAACAGTTCAACACGGACATCCGCACCAACTTCGGTACCTTCGGGCGGACAACATGGTCGGCTTCGACCAGGCCGTTCGGGACGCGTCAGATCCAAGCAAGATCGCGGCGGGCTACCTGACGAACGGCGTGCCGAACACCGGCTATCACGACAAGCTCGCCCAAACCCTTGCCAACGCCATCACAACATTCCCACCATCCGCGCGGAATATCGTCCCGCAACTCGCGGGCAATCTCACCGACGCGCGCGAAGTACACACCCACAACGGGGTTGACCCTCACCGAGCGCGGAAGACCCTGCGAAGCAACGTTCAGGCCGATCCACCCGCCCGCCCCATCCTGCAAGAGAGCCCTGCCCCGCTTGGCAAAGCCCAGTGAACGCACGGCCGATTCACAAGCGGCGACAGCCTCGGTCCTCAGCGAAGACACTTCGGTCGGCCTCACTCAGGTGACATCTACGTCTTCCGGTCGTGCCGTTGGTACGTCCGGGTGACGGTCTTTTCGTGAGAACCATGCCATACCACGATAAGCGGATGGCTGTCGCATCCGAGGATCACGAGAAGGTCCAAGCGCTGCAGGTGAGTGTGCGGCAAGCACTCGACCAGTGGGACGACGCCGATGTGGAACAGCGGCCGCAGATGTTCGCTGATCTCGTTCCGGCGGTGGACGAGCTGGTGGCGGCGCAGGAGGAGAACCTGCGCCGGCGGGCGGCGAAGCATACGGCCGAGGTGCGCAGAGCGGCTGGCTGGGGCCTGCTGGCGGCAGTTGTGGTCGGATTGGTGGTGTTGCTGGTGACCGGCTGGAATGGGTGGTGGTTGGTGTTGCTGGTGCCCGCGGTGGTCGCGGCTGTGTACCTGTTGATGTCTGGCCGTGCCGATGGCTGAGCCCACGGCCGCGGAGTTCGCCAAACTGAGGAATACCGTCGCAGACCTGGTCAAGTGGTCCGAACCTGTCAAGCGGGGCCAGAGCAACGCCAACAGGGCCCAAGAACAGACCAAGAACCAGTTGCGGGACCTCGACACCCGGCTCGCCGCACTGAAGAAGGCGACCGACGAGTTCAAGGCCGCAGCCGAGAAGCAGCGCAGGTCCGACCGGACGAAGATCGAATCGGTCGAGAACGAGGTGAGGTCCGCCGCCGACGCGGTCGACCGCCTGCAGGAGAAGTGCGATCTGCTCGGCCGGCGGATCCGGCGCTTCCAGTCCCCCGAGCAGGCGGCCACGATCGACACCTGGGCAGCCGGGCACGCGGACCTGGGCCGAGCCGTCGCGGAGGGGCGCGAAGCCGCTCGCCAACTCGACAGCCTCCCGGCTCCCGCGACGCTCAGGGCCCGGATCGACCAGTATGACAAGCAGGTCGCCGCGCACCGGAACCACCAGAGCAAGGCCCTCGAAGCGGCCAGGCAACTGGCCAAGCTTGGTCCGGCAGCGGCGCGTGAGGAGTGGGCCGAGCCGTTGCGGGCATGGACGAGCAACCGCGACTCCGCCAGTGAACTGGCACGAAGGTTGCCGAAGGCCGAAGCCGAGGCGCGGCAGGCACGGGCCGAGCTCGAAACGTTGCCCGGACGGAGCACAGAGCTGGGGCCTGCCGCCGATCATGGCCGGTAC
>CBIMJO010000388.1:0-7902 GCA_966244135.1 uncultured Actinocrispum sp.
GGCTCTCGGTGGCCCACGCCCGGATCATCGAGCTGGAGGCCCGGATCACCGGCGAGGGTCGAAGGTAGAGCTGGCCGCCAGCTCGCTGAACAGGCGTTTCTGCTCTTCGGTGAGGGTCTTGGGCAGGACGATCCTGGCCTCGGCGTACAGGTCGCCTGCCTTGCCGCGGGGGTTGGGCAGGCCCTTGCCGCGCAGACGCAGGCGGCGGCCGGTAGAGGTGTCCGCGGGCACCTTGACCTTGGCCTCGCCGTCCGGGGTGTCGACGGCGACGATCGTGCCGAGCGCGGCCTCCCACGGGGTCAGTGGCAGCTCGACGGTCAGGTCACGGCCGTCCACACGGAACTTGCCGTGCGGGGCGAGGTGCACTTCGAGGTAGATCTCGCCGATCTCGTGCTGCACCCGGATGGTTTGTCCCTCGGTCACGCCCGCGGGCACGTTGACCTGCAGAGTGTGCGCGCCATCGATGCTCAGCATCCGCTGCGTGCCGTGGTAGGCCTCCTCGACGGTCACCTCGATGTCGGCGTGCATCACCATCGGCACGGACGTCATCCGGCTGGTGAACATGCCGCCGCCGAACAGGTCCCCGAAGTCGAACCCAGCGAAGTCAGCACCGAAGTCGGGTTGCCGCTGGGCCTGTTCCCAGGCGTCCACGTCGAAGTCCTCGGGCACCTGGCGGAAGTCGGCGCCGAACTTGTCGTAGCGTTCCCGCAGCTCAGGCTTGGACAGCACCTCGTAGGCCTCGGAGATCTCCTTGAACCGGTCCTCGGCGCCGGGATCCTTGCTGACGTCCGGGTGGTGCCGGCGGGCCAGGGCCCGGTAGGCGCGCTGGATCTCCTCCTGGCTCGCGGTCCGGGCGACCCCGAGCGCGGCGTAGAAGTCCCGGTCGGCCACTCGCGTCACCCCTTTCTCGTGTCGATGACGGTGGTCATAGGTGTTAACACGAGCGAAGGGCTTTTCTGTTCCATCTTGGTGTAGAAAATCTACAGCGACCGATGCAAATTCAGCCGAACAGCCTCTTCGCGACCTGTACGAGGTCGCGCAGCCACCGCACTCGCACCCCAGTCACACCGGCACCTTCCCACGGCACAGCGGTACATCGGGTGAGTATCTCCACTCAGAACCGGTGACGATCCAGGGCTAATGCGGGCGTCGCCGCGTCCGATTTGTGGGCAAGCGCATCTCTTCGGACGGGGAGGTCTGACGATGCCGTTGAAGTCCTATGGAGTGGTGTCTGGGCGGGTGGCGGGCACGCGCCGCGAAGGTGGGAAGGACACCCCGCACTACCAGATCGAGCTTGTGGACGATGCCGGTGCGCACTACCGGATCGCCGTGAACGTGTTGTCCCAGCAGGCACCTTCCGAGTTGCTGTACTGTGTTGTGGACGATTTCCGGCACCCCATCACGGGTTCTGTGCCCGCGCCGGGGTCCGGGTGGACCGTGCTGCCCTCGGGCGTGGGCCTGGATTTCATCCGGGGCAACCTGTTCGACCCGGCCTCGATGCGGCCGTTGCCGCCGGATGTGTCCGGCCCGGACAACGACCTCGCGGACCTGCTGGAGCACTACGTCTCGAGAACCCAGCACATGTACGTCTTTGGCGAGCGCTGGGGCCCGGAGACGGTGGCGGACAAGATCTTCGGGTTCAAGCCCGGCAACGGGGTGCACGACGTGCACATGAACCAGGGCAACAGCGGGCAGTTCCAGCGGGACGACGGGGTGTGGCAGGACGGCGGGTTGCTGTTCCGGTTCGCCGACCGCTGGGCCGCGTTGTTCCTGGCGTTCCAAAGCCAGTCCTGGCACACCGACGACACCACCGGGCACCCCATCGACGTGGGCCCTTCGCCCACACAGGCTTCCGTGCGGATCGTGGGCGCCCTGGTGAACCCGATCGGACCGGCGCCCGAGGTCGAGAAGGTCACGTTGATCAACGCCTCCGCGGTCGCGGTCGACCTCAGCGGGTGGCAGCTCGTGGACCGGACGAAGGCCACGTGTCCGTTGCCTCGCAACGTTCTCGACGCGGGCGCGACGCTTCAGGTCACGCTCGCCAACGGTGTCCAGCTGGGCAACCGTGGCGGCACTCTCACCGTGCTGGATGGGCGGGGCCTCAAGGTGCACGGGGTGTCGTACACCGAGGAGCAGGCGCGGCAGGAGGGCTGGACCGTCGTGTTCTGACGCGTCCCTTTCGGACTCCCGCCAGCCGCGTTCCCAACCTCTCAGGTCAGTACAGCTAGATCATGTCGCCTTCGGCGAGGGTGCGGCGCAGGCGGGCGAGGGCGCGGTGCTGGGCGACGCGGACGGCGCCGGGGGTGGAGCCGATGGTGTCGGCGGTCTCCTCGGCGGACAGGCCGACGACGACGCGCAGGACGACGATCTCGCGTTGCTTGGAGGGCAGGACGTCGAGGATCTTGGTCAGCCGGCGGGCGAGGTCGCTGCGCATGGCGGCCTGTTCGGGGGTGGCGTCGGTCTCGGGTTCGTCGGGGACGTCGGCGACCGGTTCGGTGCGGTTGCGGGCGGCGGCCCGGTGGGCATCGGCGACCTTGTGCGCGGCGATGCCGTACACGAACGCGAGGAACGGCCGGCCTTGGTCGCGGTAGCTCGGCAGCGCGGTCAGCACCGCCAGGCATACCTCCTGGGCGACGTCGTCGGCAGAGGCGAAAGACCTTTCCGCGCGACCAACTCTGGCTCGGCAGTACCGGACGACCAATGGCCTGATCGCTTCGATGACCCGCCCGATGGCGTCGGCCTCGCCCGCGACCGCCGCGGAGACCAACGAATCAAGGCCGGCTGCGCGCTCTTTGAGCTCAGCTTCGGCCGGCATCCGCGTCTCCCCCTTCTCCAGCCTTGAATTCACCTTTGATCTGACCGTCTATGGTGCCACGTTCACGACGGTAGTTTTCACTGTAATGGCGTTGGTATCAAAGGGACATCTGCACTGCGTAAGTGGCCGGCCACGCACCGGCAGCGCGACCTGGCTTCTCTTACTGAACCGGCTGGTAGCGTCACGGAAGGTTTCCGCGACACCAGCATGGCCCGGCGTCAGCCAACTGTCGAAGGAGGACGGTTCGGCGTCAGGATGGTCCGCTCTGCGAACGGATGCGGCCGGGCAAGGATGATCCGCGCAGCGGCCCTATGGCCACAGTGTCGAGGCCCACGACCGGAGTTCGGCGAGGGCGGCCGCGGGTGCATCGGTGCCTTCGGCGGCAACCAGAGCGAAGTGCACACCACTGCCCGAAGTGGACAAAAGCAGCCGGTTCACCCCGGAAACGCCGGGCTCCGAAGCGTATGCGACCGGCTCGGACCCGGTGTACGCGGGAATGCCCATGACAGAACCAAGATCGCTCACCACGGTCGTCCGGGACGGCGTGAAGGACGCGGGCAGGTGCAGTTCGGTCGGAGCCGAACCGCCGGAACGCCACACCAGAACCGCGTACTGGCCGGTACCGGCAAGCCGCCGCACGGCGGGCATCGAAGCGGGGATCTGGTTCCACGCCTGCGCGACCCGGTCCTCGTAGGTGAAGGCCAAGGTGTTCCCGGCCACCGCACGCGGGAACACCCGGTCGAACAACCGAGCGTCCACAGTGGCCACCGCGTTCGACCCGTCCATGCGCACGGCGGAGAAATGCTCGTCGTTCATGGCGTCGCCGTCGGTCTTGACCTTGTCCGGGTTGTCGTTCATCAGCTCGTGGTGCCGGTTGTAGTAGATGTCCCAGTGCCACTGGCTTCCGGACAGCACATGTCCAGACATGGCTGCCTGGGTCCACCAGGAGGCGCCGTTCAGCCGCGAGTCCAGCGACTGGTACATGGCCTTGAGCACGGTCGGCGCCTTGTCCGAGGTGAACCCCTCGACCGGGTGACCGAACTCCGACACGATCCCGGCGGTCGACAGAGCCGTCGCGCGGTCCCGGATCTTGCCGAAGTCGGCGCTGTACTCGCCGTCGTTCGCCTTGCCCGGCTTGAGGATCCCGGACTGCGCCTTGCCGTCGTAGAAGTGCGTGTTGAACACGTACCGGTCGCCCAAAGTGGACACTCCGGTCAGCCCGCCCGGCTCGGCGAAGAAGTCCACGTTCTGGTTCCAGAACACCAGCGGCTCCACCAGGGCCGGTTTGGCGGCCCAGCCCGAGGAGTCCATCCGGGCGCGGAACTGTTGGTAGAACGGCCACAACAGGTCCCGTTCCCACGAGACGCCGTCCTGGCCGGTGTCGTAGCGCCCGGCATACGGCTCGTTCAACGGATCCGCGCCCAGAATGAGGTCGAAAGCCTCTGGCGGCAGCGTGTCCTTCATGAACCGCATGGTTTCGCCGGCCTGGAACAGGAACTCGTCGCGGATCCGGATCGGCCCGGCGGCGGTGGTGACCTGCCGGTTGTGCCAGAAGTCGTAGACCGCGCCGGTGACGGCCTTGTTCGGGCAGCGCGCATTTCGCCGCCTGGTGCTGTTCATGTTCTGGCCCCAGTGGAAACAGAGCCCGCACGACTCGGCCGGGTACCCGCCCGCGTGCACGACCCAGGCGGGGGCGCCGTCGCCGGTGTACCAGCTGCCGGGGTTGAACAGGTAGCGCGAGTACAGGTCCTGGTGGAAGTCCAGGTACACGCGGATGCCCTGGTCGGTGAACGCGGTGATCTGCTCGGCGACGCGGCTCAGGTAGTCGCGGTCGATCTGGCCGGGTGACGGCTCGACCCACGCCCAGGTGACCAGGAACCGCACGGCGTTGGCGCCGGCCAGCCGCCGCATCGCCGCCGCGGAGACCTGCGCGTCGGCGGTGGTGGCGAACGGAAGGCCGTGGTTCTCGGCGAGTTTGGCCTCGCCGGACACGTTGAACCCGCGCAGCACGACCTCACGGCCGGACGAATCGCGGAACACCCCACCGGACACGGTCAGCGGCCCACCGTCGGACGGCAGCGCGGCAGCCCCGGCGGGAGGGGCCATGACCAGCAACGACAGGACGGTCAGGAACAGCAGGCATCGGCGCACAGCAGGCCCCTCGCTGAACGTGAGAACTATTCGCGTTCAGCGCACCTTAGCAGGCTCCGGCAGGTTGTCCAGGAAATCCTGGCTGGGCACGAAGAACAGGCACCCGGTGACCGCGGTGGAGAAGTCCAGGATCCGGTCGGTGGTGCCCGGCGGGTTGCCGACGAACATGTTCACCAGCATCTGCTCGATGATCCCGGGATCGGCGGCGTAGCCGATGAAGTAGGTGCCCCGCTCGCCGGTCGCGATCCGGCCGAACGGCATGTTGTCCCGGACGATCTTGCGCTCGTTGCCGTCGGCGTCCTCGACCTTCGCCAGCGCCACATGCGAGTTCGGCGGCTGCACACCCTCGGCCAGCTCGATGTCGGCGAGCTTGGTCCGCCCGATCGCGCCTTCCTGCTGCTCGGTGGACAACTCGTTCCAGGCCGCCACGTCGTGCAGGTACTTCTGCACGATCACATACGTGCTCTCGGGGAAGTCCGGGTCGTCGCCGAACACCGCCGCCGCGGCGGTGCGGCCGGTCGGGTTCTCCGTGCCGTCCACGAACCCGAGCAGATCGCGCTGGTCGAAGTACCGGAACCCCTGCACCTCGTCGATCACCGTGGCCGCGCCCGCGAGCCGGGTGGTGATCTGGTCGGCGAGCTCGAAGCACAGGTCCATGGTCTTGGCGCGGATGTGGAACAGCAGGTCGCCCGGGGTGGACACGGCGGTGTGCACGGGGCCCACGATCTGCTGGAACGGGTGCAGCCCGGCCGGCCGCGGCCCGTCGAACAACCGGTCGTAGAGGTCGAACCCGATGCCGGTGACACACGCCAGCCCGGCCTCCAGGGCCCGGAAACCGACCGACCGGCTCAGCCCGGCCACGTCGTTGAGCACGTCCCGGACGGTGTCCTCACCACCTTCGTCCACAGTGAACACAAGGAACACGGCCGCGGCGGTCAGGCTGGTGAGCACCGGCTGGGGCTCGATCGGGCTGGTCACGGCGACGATCATCGCCCGCGCCCCGGTTCACCGCAAGACAGCACAAAAGGCACCGGGGCTGCAATGGCCGGGCCCGGCACTAACCTGCCGCTGTTCGCGGTGAGAAAAGGGACCTGTGTGCTTTCCGACGAGATCGACTTCCCCCGCTACGCCAGCATTCTGAACCTGGAGGACCGGGGCCTGCGGGAGCTGCCCGACGAGGTCGGCAGGATGACCGAACTGCGTACCCTGCGGCTGTCCGGCAACGACTTCACCGAGGTCCCCGAAGTGGTGCGGGGCATGACCGGGCTGATCGAGCTGGAACTGGACGACAACCGGATCACTCGGCTGCCGGACTGGCTCGGCGAGCTGACCGAGCTGCGAGTACTGCGCTTGTGGCACAACGGCTTCAGCGAGCTGCCCGAGTCGATGGCCGGACTGTCCCGGCTCATGCTGCTCGACGCGACCCGCAACCGGCTGACCGGGCTGCCGCCGTGGATCGGCGAGCTGACCGGGCTGGAGGTGCTGTGCCTGGGCGGGAACCAGCTCGACAGGGTGCCCGCGGAGATCGGTGACCTGCACAACCTGACAACACTGCGGCTGAGGGACAACTGGCTCACCGGCCTGCCGCCGGAGATCGGTGGCCTCCGCTCGCTGTACGGCCTCACCGCCGAGGGCAACCGGATCACGCGGCTGCCGGACAGCATCGGCGAGCTGCGCGCCCTGGCTTCGGTCACCCTGGACGGGAACCGGCTGCGTGAGCTGCCCGGCTCGTTCGGCGATCTCACCAGCCTGGTCGCCATGAACGTGTCGGGCAACCTGCTGACCAGCCTGCCGGACGTGCTCGGCACGATGGCGAACCTGGTCCACATCCGGGCGGAGCACAACCAGCTCACCGCGCTGCCGTCGTTGGCGGGGTGCACCTCGTTGGAGGCCTTGTTCCTCAAGGGCAACCCGCTGACCACGCTGTCGGAGGAGCTGGGCTCGTTGCCCGCGTTGACGGCGATCCACGGGGCCGAGGACGTGCTGCCGGACTCGCTGCGGCAGCGGTTCGGATCTTGACGCCGATTTTCGGGAAGAATGGGCGAATGGCACTCGGCATCCCCGGACCGCGGACCGTTCTCGGCTGGGCCTCGCAGGCGTTGACATTGCCTGGCCGCCTCCTGGGGCTGCTCAGCGCGGCCGAGGAGGCGGTGCGGCGGGCGAACGAGCTGGTCGAGCGGACCGACACGGTGGTGACCTCGGCGGAGGCCGCCGTCGAACACGCCCGGCGGGTCACCGTCGCCGCCGAGGAGGTCATCGAGGCGACCAGGCCGATGGTCCGGTTCGCCGCGGAGATGTCCGCGCACGAGGTCGAGGCCGCCATCAAGCTGGTCGACGAGCTGCCCCGGCTCGCCGAGCACATGACCAACGACATCATGCCGATCCTGGCCACCCTCGACCGCGTCGGCCCGGACATCCACGAGCTGCTCGACGTGGCCAAGGACGTCCGCCAGGCCATCCTCGGCATCCCCGGCTTCGACTACCTCCGCCGCCGCGGTGAGGGCAAGGAGGACAAAGAGGACTAGAGCTGCACGACGACCTGTTCGTTGTCGATCGTGTAGCCGGTGTAGGAGAACTTGGTGCCGGTGCGCTCCACGTACTCCAGCCAGGCCTTGTGCTCGTGCTCGGGCCAGCCGGGGTAGTTGAAGTACTCGTCGAACACCACGACCGAGCCCTCGTGCAGCCGTGGCCCGACCAGGGTGAGCACGGTCTCGGTGGACGAATACAGGTCGCAGTCCACGTGCAGGAAATCCACCGGCCCGGGATGCGCGGCCAGGAATCCTTCGAGGGTGTCGGAGAAAATCCCGACGACGAGCTCGGCGCCGGGAATCTGCGGCAGGTGGTCGGTCGCGAATGTGCCCGCCGGGAACCCGGCCCGCCAGTCCTCGGGCAACCCGTCGAACGAGTCGAAACCGTACACCGGTTTCTCCTCACGT
>CBIMJO010000389.1:0-7901 GCA_966244135.1 uncultured Actinocrispum sp.
GGGTGGGCAGGGAACAGCCCCCTCACGGGGAGGGAAACCCGTGAGGGGGCCGGTTACGCTGACTGGGGCTGGAGGTCGAGGCTGGCGAGTGTCCAGTTCGCCTCTGCCCGCAGGGTCTCCGCTCGCCTTCGGTCCCCTGCGCGTCCTCTGGCCTCCAATGCCTGTGCCAGCGCCAGTTGAGCCAGTGCCATCCATGGTCGTGCCTGTCGGTGGGCAAGGCCCGCCAACGCCGCGGTGAGGTGGCGTTCGGCGTCGTCCCAGTCTCCAACGATAACCGCGAGTCGGCCCAGATGGAATGACGCGGGCCCGACGAAACTGCGGTAGCCCACTCCACAGTTGAGCTCCGCGTACGGTTCGAGCAGGCCGCGCAACGCCTCGGCGGTGGTCGGGTCGCCGAGCTCCACGCCACCGAGGGCCAGCAGGCCGACGATGTGCGGCCATTCGTCGCCTGAGGGCAACGGTTCGACGCCGGTGGCCAACGCGCGCACGGTGAGGTGCGGCAGCCCCCGGTCGCCACCCACAAGGGCCACAAGGGAACGCTCGGCGGCCTCGTACGTGCTGGAGAACCGGGTGTCCGAGGCGGGCCACGAGCTGCGGCGCAACCAGCCGGCCACGATCATCTGACGTGCGGCCAAGGTTCCCGGCACGGGCGCGATCCGGTGGTCCGTGTCATCCGGAACCCGGTGCACCCGTTGGGTTATCGCGGCGGCGTCGGTGAAACGTCCTTCGGTGACGGCCAAAGCCACCAGGTGGTCACGGCGCAGTGCCGCACCGAAGTGGTCGCCCTCGGCCGCGTCGATGGCGGCTTGCAGGTCCGCCACCGCGTTCGCGCTGAGGATGTGGTCGCCGCCGATCTCCGCGGCCATGGCCCGGTGGTGCGCCGCGACGATCTGGAAGTACTTGTCGTCCACCGCGGCCGCGAGCGCCTGCATCTCCGCGGCGAGGTCCATCCGCCGCTTGATGTCCTTGGGGCCCTCCAGCAACTGCAGCTCGCGGGTCATCGCCGTCAGCGCGTCGGTCGCCTGCGTTCCGCCGCCGACCGAACCGCCCAACTGCGACTGTCGCGCGAGCAACCGTCCAACTGTGACGTCGTCGACCGCGCTCACCCCGCGAGAGGATGGGTCCACCAGGATGGAGATCAGCGCGGTGGCCTCACTTCGCAGGCCCGGCCGGCTCATCACCACATCGGCGAGCCCCAAAGCGGCCTGTGCGGCCATGTTCAGCCGGCCGTTGTGCAAAGCCTGGATCGCCCCATCGAGAAGCGTCTGCTCGCAGTCGCTGTGCCCGGCCGCGAGCTGAGCCAGCCCGAGGTGCGTCAACGCTTCCGCGCGCAACTCATGATCCGCGGCGGGAACGTGTTGCAAGGCCTGGCGGTGCAAGTGGACCGCCTCGTTCGGGGCACCGTCCTGGGACGCACGGGCGGCGGCCCGCCATCCCCACCGCACCGCGCGCTGGTCGCCGTGCGGAACGGCGCCAGAGGCGCGGTGGTGCGCCATCGTCCGGCTGTAGCGGCCAAGTTCCCCGGCCCGGCGCAACTCGATGGCGTCCGCGAGGCGGGTGTGCAGCCAGCGCTGACGAGCCGCGCTCGCCTGCTGGTAGATGGCCCGCCGCACGATGTCGTGGACGAACCGGAACTCGTGTTCCGTCTCAACCAGCAACCCGCCGGTGACAAGCACATCGAGCGCCTCGACCGACGAATCGGTCGAGATCTCAGCGGCTTCGGCCACCAGGTCGAGCTCGAACGAGGGCCCAGCGGCGGCGGCCGTGCGCAACAGTTGCCTCGCGCAGGGATCCAGCGCGGCGAGCCGGGCGCTGACGTACTCGGCGATCCCCGAGGGAATCGCCGGCCGCGCGGCGTCCGGGTCACCGTGCCAGCGCAGCAGCTCCAGCAACAAGAACGTGTTCCCCGCGGTCTCCGCCACGAGCTGGTGCGGCGCGGGAACGGAAGTGGTCTCCGGCAGCATGCGGCGGATCAGCGCCCGCACGTCGGCCTCGTCGAGACCCGCCAACGGGATCCGGCGCAACCAGCCCTCACGGTCCACGTCGTGAACAGCGGCGGCGACCGCGTCCGGCCGGCGCCCGGCGGTCGCGGCGATCATCAGCGAGGCCCCGTGCCGCCGCCGGTAGATCTGCCGCAACATCACCAAAGTGTCGTCATCGGCCAGGTCGAGGTCGTCCAGGACGACGAAGACCGGCTGGTCCTTGGCCACCTTGATGAGCAGCTCGGTCAGCGCCAGCAGAAGTTCGGCGCGCTTCGAGGAACCCAGCTCGTCCAACGGTTCCCGCGCGGCCAGCAACGAGGTCACGGTCTCCTGCGCGGCCCGGCTGAGCTCCGGCATGGAGTCCTCCGGCGTCGCCGCGACGTAACCGCCCAGAGCCTCGACGAAGGGCTGGCACGGCACGGTCGACCCGTTGTCCGCGCGCCCGTACATCACGATCCCGCCCGCCACGCTGATCCGCCGGGCGGCCTCGGTCACCAGCCGGGTCTTGCCTATCCCGGGCTCGCCGGTGACCAGGACCAGGTGCCCGGCGCCGTCCTCGACTTGCGCCCAGGTTGCGGCCAGCCGCGACAACTCCTGGCGCCGCCCCACGAAAGGAACAGCGGTGGTCCCGCCCGGGCGATTCTTCGACGAACGCGGCCGGCTCGGCGCCGCGACCGGGCTGCCGAGCAGCTCGGCGTACGCGGCCTGGGTCTCCGGGGCGGGGTCGATGCCCAGCTCCTCGGCCAGCATCCGGCGAAGTTCGTGGTACGACCGCAGCGCCTCGGCCCGGTTGCCGGCCGCGACGTGCGCGGTCATCCGGCAGCGGTGCGCGCTCTCGCGCAGGGGCGCCCGGCGGACGGCCTCGTCGGCGAACCGCAGCGCGTTGCGCTCGTCGTTCATGGCGGAGGCAGCCAGGCTCGCGGTCTCCAAAGCCGAGACCAGCAGCTCGCCCAGCCGCTCTCTGACACTGTTAGGCCACTCGCCTTCGTGGTCCGGCATGAACGGCCGTTCCAGCACGGTCACCGCGGCCGCGGCCATCCGCTCGGCGTCCGCGAACTCCCCGGCGGTGAACGCCTCGGTCGCGTGCACCACGTCGACCTCGGCCTGCTCGACGTCGACGACCGCGTCCGCGGGCAGTCGCAGCAGGTAGCGCCCGCCCTGCGCCACGATCGGCGGAGCGGAGCTGTTGCCGGTCGCCACGAACCCACGGACCCGGCTGACGACGCTGCGCAGCGCCGACGCCCAGGTGTCCGGCAGGCCCTCCGGCCAGACCGTGTCCGCCAGGTGGTCGCGGCCCGTGCCCCCGGCACGTTCCAGCACCAGCCGCGCGAAGGCGACCTGCGCCTGCGCGCTCGACAGGTGCCTCGGCGCGGCCCCGTCGCGCTCGATCGTCACGAGACCGGTGAGCCTGATCAGCACGCTGACCACCTCGACCCCTCAGGTGAAACCGTCACGCCCAATCGGACGTTCGTATAAATACTACCTACAGCATCTCACACGTCCACCCCTGAAAAATTCATACCCCTGCCCCTTATGCCCAGGTGGCGCCCGGCTTCGCGTGTTGCGCCCGGCTTGCGGCGGCTCCCGTAGAACTTGCCCTGGACAGACGGGAGAGGTCACGTGAACGCAGCTGGAGGGTGGGACCGCATCGAGCCGAGGCTCGACGCCATAGCCCGGCGTATGCGTTCCCTCGAGTGGGACGACAGCCGGCGGGCGAGCTTCGTGCCCTATGAATCGGAGCTGGAGAACCCATACGTCACGCTGGACGGCGAGCGGCTGCTGATGCTGTCCGGGTACAGCTACCTGGGCCTGAACGGGGACCACCGGGTCATCGACGCGGCTAAGACGGCGCTGGAGCACTACGGCACCGGCAACCACGGTGTGCGGGCCCTGGCCGGCACGATCCCGCTGCACGAGGAGCTCGAGGAGGAGATCGCGGCGTTCGTCAGCCGCGACGCCGCCCTCGTGTTCAGTTCGGGCTACGCGGTGAACACCGGCGTGATCGGCAGCCTGGTCACCCCGGACGACACCCTGCTGGTGGACAAGTACGTGCACGCCAGCCTGATCGACGGCGCCAAGCTGTCCGGCGCCACGGTCAGCCGGTTCCGGCACAACGACCCGGAGCACCTCGACCGGCGGCTGCGTGAGGCGAGTCCCCACGGGATGCGCCTGGTCGTGGTGGACAGCGTGTACTCAATGGACGGCGACATCGCGCCGCTGCCGGCGATCCGCGAGGTCTGCGACCGCCATGGCGCGCTGATCATGGCCGACGAGGCGCACGCGCTGGGCGTGATCGGCAAGACCGGCCGGGGCGTCGAGGAGCACTTCGGCCGCTACGACCTGGTCGACCTCAAGGTCGGCACGTTGTCCAAGGCCATACCGTCCATGGGCGGGTGGGCCGCGGGCTCGGAACGGCTCATGCAGTTCCTGAAGTTCCGCGCCCGCCCGTTCCTGTTCTCGGCCGCGCTGGGGCCCGCGCAAGCGGCGGCGGCCCTCGAAGCGCTGCGCATCCTGGACCTAGAACCCGGTCGCGTGACACACATCCAGCGGGAGTCGGCCAGGTTGCGCGGCATCCTCGGAGAAGCCGGACTGAACACCGGCTTCTCCGAGACAGCCATGATCCCGATCATCTGTGGATCGGACGCCGCCGCGTACGACTACGCGGCGGCCTGCCGGAAGGCCGGCGTGATCGGCCTGCCGGTGCTCTCCCCGGCCGTGCCGAACAACCTGGCGCGGCTGCGGATCGTCGTGACCGCCCGGCACACCAGCGCCGACATCGACCTCGCGGCCAACGCGCTTCGCGTCGCCGCGTTCCAAACCCGCCTGATCGCGGCCTGACCTGGAGCGAATATGTCTGTCGTCATCACCGGAATGGGAGTGGTCTCGCCAGCGGGCTGCGCCTTGGACTCGTTCTGGGGCGTGCTGCGGGCGGGAAAGTCCACCGCCGCGCGGATCGAGGACATGGACCTGTCCAAGCACAAGGTCCAGATCGGCTGCCGGATCAAGGGGTTCGACGAGATCGGCCTGCTGGCGGCCAAGGAGGCACGCCGGCTGGACCCGTTCGCGCGCTATGGCGTGACCGCGGCGCTGGCGGCCTTCCAGGACGCCGGTTCGCCCACGCCGGATCCCGCGCGCGCCGCGATCGTGATCGGCAACGCGGTCGGCGGCCGGCGCACGAGTGACGACGAGACCCGCAAGTACTACGAGGGCGGGCCGGCCAAGGTCAACCCGCTGATGCCGTTGATCAACATGCCGAACGCGGCCGCCGCCGGGCTGTCGATGAAACTGGGCTGGCACGGACCCGCGCTGACCATCGCGTCCACCTGCGCCAGCGGGGCCGACTCGATCGGGTACGCCCGGATGCTGCTGCAGAGCGGCCAGGTGGACGTGGTCATCGCCGGGGGCGCCGAGTCGATCATGACCGAGGTGACGCTGGCCGCGTTCGGCAACCTCAACGCCGTCACCACCTCCCGCAACGACACGCCGGAGATCGCCTGCCGCCCGTTCGACAAGGACCGGGACGGGTTCGTGATGGGCGAGGGCGCCGGATTCGTTGTGCTGGAACGGGCCGAGGACGCGCGCGCCCGCGGTGCCCGCCAGTACGCGGAGATCGCCGGGTACGCCTCGACCGCGGACGCCTTCCACCTGTCCATGCCGGACGAGCAGGGCGCCGGTGCGGTGGCCGCCATGCAGGGCGCGATCGCGAACGCCGGTCTGTCCACTTCGGACCTCGTGCACGTGAACGCGCACGGCACCTCCACGGTCGCCAACGACCGCGCGGAAGCCGTTGCCCTGCACAAGGTTTTCGGGCCGGACGGCCCGCCGGTGACCTCGTCCAAGAGCGTCATCGGGCACCTGATCGGAGCCGCCGGCTCGGTGGAGCTGATCGCCACGGTCATGGCCATGCGTGAGTCCGTGGTCCCCCCAACCGCAAACCATGAGCAGCTGGAGCCCGGGATGGAGATCGACGTCGTGCACGGCGCGCCCCGCAAGGTGGCCTCCGGTGCGGCGCTGTCGAACTCGTTCGGCTTCGGCGGCCACAACGCCTGTCTGGTGGTGACGCCGGTATGACCGAGCTGACAGCGAACGTAGTGCGAACCGTGACCGGCGAGGAGATCGCGGCCTACCGGGACGTGGTCCGGACCGGGCTCACGCCCGCGACCGGCGCCTCGCCGTTGCACGCCTTCGTGGTCGCCTCGCCCGTGATCGACGAGTCGGTCGCCCTGATCGGAGCGTCCACGGCGGACGGTTCCCCGGTCGGCCGGGTGCACCTGTCGCAGGAGATCACCGTGCACCGCCCGTTGCTGGCCTACGAACCGGTCACCGTCGCCCTCGAGGTCGTCGGCGCTCGCAAGCTGGGCAAGGGTGTCCAGGTCGGGATGCGCACGAAGTTGCTGGCGGAGGACGGTTCCGAGCTGGCCGAGCTGGTCACCGGCGCGATGCTGGTCGGCGCGGTCACCCCGGAGACCTTCGGCGAGCTGCCGCCGTACCCCGGCAAGGGCAGCACGGCCGAGCCCCAGGTGGTCTCGCGTTCGATCGCCCGCGACACCGTGACGCGCTACGCACACGCTTCCGGTGACCTCAACCCGATCCACCTCGACGACGTGGCCGCGAAGGAGGCCGGGTTCGCCGATGGCGTGATCTGCCACGGGATGAGCGTGCTCGGCGTGGTCGTCGAGGAGGTCGTCGACCGGTACGCCAACGGCGACGTCGAGGCGATCCGCAGCACTGGCGCCCGTTTCTCCTCCGCGGTTCTGCCGGACACGCCTTTGGACATCGTGTTGCAGCAGGACGAAGACCTGCTTGCGGGGTCGAGCATCGGCACAGGGAAGTTCGTGCGCTTCAGCGTCAAGACCCCCAAGGGTGTCGCGCTGAAGAGCGGCTGGGTGGAGCTGGCATGACCACGTCATTCCGCGAGAGTTTCCTCGCACAGGTCAGCCGCAGGCCGGGAGCGCCCGCGCTGGTCTGGCACGGCGAGGTGACGACCTACGGCCAGCTCTACGAGCTCGCCGACAAGGCTCGCGCCCGGCTGGAGTGGCTGGACCTCAAGGACGGCGAGCCGGTCGGCCTGCTGGCCAAGAAGTCCCCCGAGGCGGTCGCCTTGGTGCTGGGGGCCTTCCTGGCCGGCCGGCGGTTCCTGCTGCCGTCACCGGCGCTGGCCAACTCCTCGCTGACGAGCCTGTTCGCACAGGCGAGCTGCCGCCATGTCGTTGTCCCCGAAGGGGTCGACGAGTTCGTGCCGGACGCCGACGCCGACCAGACCGTGGTCCTGGCGACCGATGTGGACAGTGTGCATTTCATGCTCACCACGTCCGGGTCGACCGGGCTGCCGAAGATCGTTCCGTTGCCGCAGCGCGGGATTGACAAGTTCGTCGAGTGGGCGGGCAAGGAGTTCGACATCCGCCCTGGCCGGACCGTGCTGAACTACGCCCCGCTGAACTTCGACCTGTGCCTGCTGGACGTGTGGACCACGCTCGCGCATGGCGGGCAGGTCGTGCTGGTGGACGCCGACTACGCGGCCAACGGCCGGTACCTGCTGGACCTGGTGGTCAAGCACGAGGTGAACGTCATCCAGGCGGTGCCGATGTTCTTCGGCCTGCTGCTGGACGTCGCCCGTCCCGACGAGGAGCAACTGTCCAGTGTGGACCGGGTGATGTTCACCGGGGACGCGATCCCCGACCGCACCCTGGCCGAGCTGCCCAGGCTGTTCCCGAACGCCCGGCTGCACAACATCTACGGCTGCACCGAGACCAACGACAGCTTCATGCACGACCTGGCCGCGGGTGAGACCCCGCCGGTGTCCATCGGCAAACCGTTGCCGGGCGTGCACACGCTGGTCCTGTCCGAGGACGGAACCGTCCTGGACGGACCGGGAACCGGCGAGCTGTACGTGTCCACGCCGTTCCAGGCGGCCGGGTA
>CBIMJO010000390.1:0-7899 GCA_966244135.1 uncultured Actinocrispum sp.
GTAGAGCTCGGCGCTGGCCGGGACCGGCCAGGTCACCGCGCGGTGCAGCAGCGCCCGGTTGAGCGCGAACTCGCCGCCGATCGGTTGCTGCAGCGGGGTTCCGAACAGGGCCGCGACCAGCGGGCTGGCCAGGTGGTTGGTCGTGTTGGCCTCGTACCGGTTGCGCCGGTAGGTGGGCACGGCCAGCACCGGGTCCGGGGAGTCGACCGCGGCGGACAGCCGCCGGATCCATTCCGGTTCGCCGGACCGCACGTCGGCGTCCAGCAGGATGAGCCGCTCGGCGCCCTGATCGACCGCCATTCGCATCAGGGCAAGGAGGTTCGTCCCCTTCCCGGTGCCGGCTCCCGGCGACTCGACCACCAGCCGGCGCGTCTGCGTCTCGGCGGCCAGAAACCGTGCCGGCGTCCCATCGGTGCTGCCGTTGTCGGCGAGCACGATGAGATTGTCATTCCCCGGACAGGCAGCGCACAGTCCGGCGTCCGCCCCCACCCCGACAATAGCGAACGGGGCGGCCACGTTGCGGGCGGGAAAACCCCCCAAAGTAGACACAAGCGGCAGGGTGAACGTCCATTGTTTCCACCATGTTTCGCGGACACGCCGTTCACGCGTCGGACATGCAAACTATGCGCGTTCGTCACGCTCGCCCGCCGGTTTCCTTGCCATGCCTACGTAATCTCTTCACGTCGCAAAGGTCTGGACCGTTGCCGGGTGACCTGTGTGGACAGCTGTCAGCCGTCCGGGTTCTCGATGAGCGCGTGCGGCCCGCCGGCGAGCGACGCGAGGGTGGTCTCGTGCCAGGCGGGGCGAGCGGGAGTGCCAATGCGGGGTCACGCTCGGCGATGGTGCCGACGGGTCCGGATTGTTCGGTCATGGTGTGTGCGATCCAAAGTGGACGAAGGGGCGCACACCGGGGTCATGGGCGGCACGCGGTCGCGGAGGTCGCGACGTCCTGGAGGACTACCCATCAACGCCGAGTTCACACCGTGCGAGTCCCTGCCGGCCCGTCAGGGACTGGGCTGGGAGATGAGCATGCGGCGCTCGTGCGTGCTGCGCCATTCCACCATCAGCACGCTGGCGTCGTCCTGCAGGTGGTCGTCCTGGTAGGCGAGGACCGTGTGCATGAGCCGGCGCAGCGTCTCCGGGGCGGACAGGCCATCGGCCTCGTGCCGGACGATGTAGTCGGTGAAGCGCTGCAAGCCGAACTGATGCCCCTCGGGGTCGCGGGCTTCCACGATCCCGTCGGTGTAGAGGAGCAGGCGGTCGCCGGGTTGCAGCTGTTGCTGGCACTGCACTGGTGGGATCGGGATCTGGAAGCCCATGGGTGGTGTGGGCGTGCACCGCAGTTCCTTGAGCCAGCGGCCCTGCCGGATGAGCAGCGGTGGTGGGTGGCCGCGGTTGACCCACGTGAGCAGTCCCGTCCGGCTGTCGAGGTCGGCGAGGATGCCCGTGGCGAACCGGTGCCGGCCGAACTGGGTACCGATCGCGGTGTCGATGGCCACGCTGGTCTCGGCCAGGCTGCTTTCCTCCCGGCGGGAGTTGCGGCAGGTACCGGTGGCCAGTGCGACCGTCAGGCCCGCGGCCTGGTCGTGTCCCATGGCGTCGAAAATGGACAGATGCACGGTGTCGCCATCGATCGCGTAGTCCACGGCGTCACCGCCGATCTCGTAGGCGGGCTCCAGAACGCCGGTGACCACGAGCCCGTCGGTGGCGAACGACAACGGCGGCATCAGCGGCCACACGACCTCGGCGGCGACCGACATGGGTCTGGTCCGGACCAGTCGCGCGTAGGAGTCGCTGTGCGGTCTCTTGCTGACGATGAGCACCGCGAGCAGTGACGCCAGGGCGCGAAGCCGGCTGCGGGTGGTCTCGCCGTTCTCCGCGGACGCCGCCCCCAGGATGCCGACGCGTTCGGTGCCGTCCAGCAGGGGAACCCAGAAATGGTGGCCGCCCTCGCCCCGGTCGGAGCCGATGAACTCGACGTGCCGGAACGCCCGGCCGGCCAGACCGGCGTCCACGGAGAACACATCGCCACTCCGGCCGTCCGGGGTCAACGCGACCAGTGACATCTGCCGCAGGTCCGGGACCAGGATCAGGATGTCGGACAACCCCGCAGCGGCGCTGTACTTGCCGACCAGCCCGGGCAGTTGTTCCATCGTCGCGAGGTGGCTTGCCTCCAGCAGGTCGGCGAGCATCGTGAAGCCGTCTGCATCAGCGGTCACGCTGCTCATCCCCACTTCGTCGCCATGGTGTCACCGATGAGGTGGCCCCTGGTTCCGCATACCCCCTGCCTGCGAGGACAAACAGCGAGCGTGGACACGGTGGTTTTGGCGCGCTGCCTGCTTCTGCCGATCCGCTGGCTCACATCTGCTGGTCGGCGGCCATCCGCTCGCGGAGGCTGCGCGGCCTCATATCGGTCCACACCTCGTCGACATAGGCGACACAAACCTCCTTGCTGCCCACGGGACCGGTGCTGTGCCAGCCGTCGGGCACATCCTGGTCGGCCGGCCACAGCGAGTACTGCTCCTCGTCGTTGATCAGGACCTGGTACTGGATGTCCTCGTCCATCTCGTCATCGTCCTTTCGTCGTTTCCGCTTCCGGGGTGCCCGCCGCGACGGTTTCGTCACGGGGGAAGGAACGCATGGTGGGACTGAGTGTCGTCATGATCGCGATGACCGTGATGGCGGCGGTGATCAGCAGGACGGCATAGGTGCCGGACACCGCCTGCACGAGCACGCCGCCGAACGCCGGGCCGGCCGCCGCGGACACCCCCGAGATCATCCCCATCACGCCGCTCAGCCTGCCGCGCAGGCGATCCGGGGTCAGCAGCAGCTGATAGGTGTTGATCGTCGTGTTCGCGGTCGGCGGCAGCAGGGCCATCGCGAAGAACAGCACGCCCATCAGCAGCCCGCTGTCGATGACCACCGCCACTGGGGTCAGCGCGGCCAACGCCCAGAACACCCCGATGATCGACACATAGGGGCTCACCACCCGATGCAGGTAGGGCGCGAGCAGGGCGCCGACGATTCCGCCGACCCCGAGCATCGCGGCCATGACGCCGATCTCGCCCGGCGAGACCCCCCGGCCGGCGACCAGCACGATGATGACGATGTAGTAGGCGCTGAAGAAGAAGTTGAGGCTCACCGCGCACAGCACCGTGATCCGGACATGCCGCTGCTGCCACACCCAGCGCAGCCCGTCGACCATCTCCCTGCCCAGATGGCTGCCAGGCTGCCGCTCGACGGCACTGTGCGGCACACGGATGAACAACAAGGCCATGAAGGATGCCGTGTGGGTGAGCACGTTGAACGCGAACGGCACCAGTCTTCCCACTGCGAACAGGAAACCGCCCAACGCCGTGCCCGACAGCTGCCCCACCGAGCCGCGGGCGGAGTTCAGCGCCAGCGCCGTCGCGAGTTGCTTCTGCGGCACGATCCGGACCAGTGCAGCGCTTTCGGCCGGCGCGAACAGTGCGTTGCACACGCCCATCAGCGCCGCCACCACCACGATGTGCACCACGCTCAGCCTGTCCAGCCACAACCCGAGGACGAGGCTCGCGACCGCCAGTGCCTGCGCCGCCTCGGCGGTGAGCATGATCTTCTTGCGGTCCCAGCGATCCACCAGTGCACCACCGGGGAGTCCCACGATGACCTGGGCTGTCGCCTCGACTCCGAGTACCAGCCCGGTCATCGCGGGCGAACCCGTGACGGCCAGCACCAGCAGGGGAAACGCGATCATCGACGCGCTGAACCCCGCACCGGACAACGCCTGGCTGATCCACAACAGCCGGTAGTCGCGGTTGCGGGATAGCGGGACAGTCATGACAGCTCAGCCTTTCCTGCAGTCCCGCGCGATGTGCCGCAGCGCGTCGGCGAAGTCGCCGGCCACTGACTCCACAGTGGACCGATCGGGCCGATCGGGCTGGTAGAACCAGGAGAAGACCAGTTCGCCACCCTGGACAGCACCCAGCACCTCGATCAGGTGGGCGGTGCGCTCGGCGGGATCGTGGTCCTGCCCGAGCGAGGAGTGCGCGACCTCGTAGAGACCGACGCCGGTGTCCTTGGCCGTACCGTCCCACTGCCCGAGGTAGTTGAACGCGATCTGCGGCTCCCGCGCGCCGGACAGCCGCTCACGTGCCGCGGGCGAGCCGAGGTGACGCAGCGCGGAGAACCCGAAGCCGTTCCCGGGAACGGCGCGCAGCTGCCCGCGGACCGACTTGATCAGCTCCCGCCATCGCGGTCCGTCCCCGTCCGGCAGGGTCACCACGACAGGGAAGACGGTGGTGAACCAGCCGACGGTACGGGTCAGGTCGGCGTCGTCCAGAACGTCCTCGCGGCCGTGCCCCTCCAGATCGATCGACACCGTGCTCTGCCCGGTCCACCGGGACAGCGCCCATGCCAGAGCGGTGAGCAGAACGTCGTTGATCCGTGTGCGGTACACGGTGGGCGCCTGGCGCAGCAACGCGTCGGTGTCCTCTGCGGCCAAGGCGATCGACACAGTTTCCGACGGGGTTTCGGACTGTTGCGGGGTGCGGTCCACTGGCAGTTCCCACACGCCCAATGCGCTTGCCCAGTGGTCGAGTTCGTGGTCGAGCCCACCGGCGGCCACGTGCTCACTGAGCCGGTTCGCCCAGTCCAGGAAGGACGTCGTCCGCCCGCCGAGGTCGACCGGCTCGCCCCGGGCCGCCTGCTGGTAGGCCACGTCCAGGTCGTCCAGCAGGATGCGCCAGGAGACCGCGTCGACCACGACGTGGTGTGACGCCAGGAAAAGATACGGCCGTGCCCCGGTGAACAGGACGGCCTTGAGCAGCGGTCCGGTTGTCAGGTCGAAGCTCGCGTGGACCTCGTCGGCCGCCTTCGCCATCGCGGGCACACGCCCGGAGTCGTCCACATCGGACAGTTCACGTCGCTGAAGCAACCGGACCGGCTCGGGGGCGGCGTTGTGCTGCCGCCATTGGCCATCGACACACTCGAACCGCATCCGAAGGGCGTCGTGGTGGATCCACAACGCGTCCAGCGCCCGCTCCAGCGCCTTCTCATCCAGGTCGGCCGTCAGCTCCAACAGCATCGACTGGTTGAAGTGGTGCGGGTTGACGGTGTGGGTCTCGAAGAACCAGTGCTGGATCGGCGTGAGCGGCACCGGGCCGGCGATCGGCCCTGTCCGCTCCTGCACCACCTGCGCGTCGGTGATCCCTGGCGCCAGCGCGTCGATCGTCTGGTTCAGGAAGAGGTCCTTGGACGTCAGCCCCAGGCCCGCCTGCCTGGCCCGGGACACCACCTGCATGCTGAGGATCGAGTCGCCGCCCAGGTCGAAGAAGTTGTCCCGCACCCCGATCCGGTCCAGCCCGAGGACGTCCGCCCAGATCCGGGCGAGTGCGCGCTCGGCCGGGCTGCTCGGTTCCACATAGGACGTCTCCAGTTCGGGAGCCGCCACGATCGAGGGCAGCCGGCGCCGGTCGACCTTGCCACTCTGGTTCAGCGGCAACGCGTCCAACGCCATGAACGCGGCGGGCACCATGTAGCCGGGCAACGTCTGGCCGAGGAACTCGCGCAGCGCGGTCGTGCTGGGCGCTTCGGAACCCGGCGTGGGAACCACGTAGGCGACCATGCGGTCGTCCTGCACGACCACGACAGCCTCGCCTACCGCGATGTGCCGCAGGAGAGCCGACTCGACCTCGCCCAGCTCGATCCGGAAGCCGCGGATCTTCACCTGGTCGTCGGTCCGGCCAAGGAACTCCAGCTCGCCACCCGCCGACGTCCAGCGGACCACGTCCCCGGTCCGGTAGGCACGCGATCCGGCTGGTCCGAACGGGTTGGCCACGAACCGGTCCGCGGTCAGCCCGGGGCGGTTCAGGTAACCGCGGGCCAGGCCCATGCCTGCGATGTACAGCTCGCCGGGAACACCGATGGGCACCGGCCGCAGTTCACTGTCCACAACGTACAGACGGGTGTTCCAGATCGCCTTGCCGAGCGGTGGTGTGCCCTTGCCGGTCAGCGGCTCGCTCCAGGTTGCCGACACGGTGGACTCCGTCGGTCCATAGCCGTTGATCATCCGCAGGCCCGGCGCCCAGCGGGCCGCCAGGTCCGCACTGCACACGTCGCCGCCCACGATGAGGGTGCGGAAGTCCGGCAGCGGTGTCTTGGGCACGGTGGCCAGCGCGGCGGGCGGGATCTCGGCGTGCGTCACCGCGCGGTCGGCCAGCACCTCGGCGAGCTGCTCGCCCAGCAGTGGGCCGGGAGGCGGCACGACCAGCGCCGCCCCGGCCGGGAGGGACATGCACAGCTCCAGTACCGACACGTCGAAGCTCGGGGACGAGTACTGCAGGACGCGATCACCTGGCGTGACAGCGAAGTGATCCACAGCAGCCGCCGAGAGGCTCGCCAGCCCGGTGTGCGGCACGACGACGCCCTTGGGCCGCCCCGTCGATCCGGAGGTGTAGATCACGTAGGCCGGATGCTCGTCCAGCAGCGGGGAGATCCGGTCGGCGTCGGCCGGATTGCCGGCCCGCATTCCGTCCACTTCGGACACGAAGCCGGGTTCGTCGAGTACCAGCACGGTGAGCCCGTCGGCACCGGGCAGGTTCGCGACCATGTCGCCGCGGGTCAGGATCAGGGCGGGACTGGCATCGGCGAGCATGAACGCGATCCGGTCCGCCGGATACGCCGGATCCACCGGCAGGAACGCCGCTCCAGCCTTCAGCACCGCCAGCTGAGCGATGATGATGTCCACCGACCGCGGCAGGACGAGCGCGACGATCCGCTCCGGGCCGGCGCCGCGGCCGATCAGCACCCTGGCCAGCCGGTTGGCTCGCGCGTTGAGTTGTGCGAAGCGCATCACCTCGTCCACCCCGGTGGCCGTGCGCGACAACACCGCTGGGGCGTCCGGATCACGCCACGCCTGGGCCTCGAACAACTCCGGCAGCGTGGCAGCGGGTATCTCCCGATCGGTGTCGTTCCACTCGACCAGCAGCCGCCGGCGTTCGGCGCCGGAAAGGAGCGTCAGCCGAGCCAGCGGCCGCCCCGGATCGGCCGCGACATCGGCCAGCAGCACCTGCAACTGGTCGGCGAGCCGATCGATCGTGGCGGGGCCGAACAGGTCCGTCCGGTAGTTCAAGGCCACCCGCAGGAGTCCGTCGACCTGATGGAACTCGACGGTGACGTCGAAGTTGGCCGACGTCACCGGCAGCGGCACGTCCTCGATCGTCAGGCCGGACAGCCGCGGTGGCTCCTGCGGTGCGTTCTGCAGCACCACCATGACCTGGAACAGCGGCGTGCGGCTGGTGTCGCGCCGGGGCTGGACGCTGTCGACGACCCGCTCGAACGGAAGGTCCTGGCGGTCGAACGCGTCCCGTACGGTTTCGTCCACCACATCGAGGAACTCGGTGAAGGTGAGGTCGGCGCGGACCTGGGACCGCAGCACCAGTGTGTTGACGAAGAACCCGACGAGACCGGCCAGCTCGGCGCGTTCGCGACCGGAGGCGACGGTGCCGACCGCGACGTCGTCCTGCCCCGACAGTCGTCCGAACAGGACCTGGCAGGCCGCGAGCAGCGTCGTGAACAGGGTGGTCTCCCGCGCACGGCTCAACTCGACGAGCCGGGCGGTGACCGCGGCGGGGATGACCGTCTCCCCCACCGCACCGGCGGTCGAGTGCACAGCCGGCCTGGGCCGGTCCGTGGGCAACTCCAGCGGCGGGACGTCCGCGAGTTGCCTGCGCCAGTAGGACACCTGCTCGTCCAGCGCGCTCTCCGACAGCAGTCCGCGCTGCCAGGTGGCAAAGTCCGCGTACTGCACGGGAAGCGGTGGCAGGTCCGCCTGCTCGCCACGCAGGGCCGCGCGGTACAGCGCACTGAGCTCGCTTGCGATCACGCCGTTCGACCAGCCGTCGGTGACGATGTGGTGCA
>CBIMJO010000391.1:0-7899 GCA_966244135.1 uncultured Actinocrispum sp.
CGCCGTCATCCTCGGAGTGCTCCACCTCGATGTCCGACAGCGCCGTGAGGCACCGCGGGCACCAGTTGATGATCCGCTCGGCGCGGTAGATGAGCCCGTCGTCGAACATCCGCTTGAAGACCGTCTGGACGGCGCGGGACAGCCCGTCGTCCATGGTGAAGCGCTCGCGGCTCCAGTCGACGCTGTCGCCCAGCCGCTTCATCTGGTCCAGGATCCGGCCGCCGTAGTCCTCCCTCCACTCCCAGACGCGCTCGACGAACGCCTCGCGCCCCAGGTCGTGGCGGGACAGCCCCTCCTTCTCGGCCAGCATCCGCTCGACCACGTTCTGGGTGGCTATACCGGCGTGGTCCATGCCGGGCAGCCACAACGCCTCGTAGCCCTGCATCCGCCGGCGGCGGATCATGGCGTCCATCAGGGTGTGGTCCAGGGCGTGGCCCATGTGCAGGCTGCCGGTGACGTTCGGCGGCGGCAGCACGATGGTGAACGGCGGCTTGTCCGAGGTGACGTCGGCTTTGAAGTAGCCCGCGTCTACCCACCGCCGGTACAGCCGCCCCTCGACCTGCTCCGGCTGCCAGGCGGCCGGAAGTTCACTGGCGGGCGTGGGAATGGCTGTGTCTGTCACGACTGAAGAGTTTACGAACTTCGCCGGCGCGACTTCACCCGCATTACCTGTCACGCGAACGGGTGACATACCCGGCCGGCCCAACGCAGGGACCACGCATTGTGACTCAGCGCACTCGTGACACTACGCGTGACCACTGGTTTTACGGACCGTGGCCAGGATAGGCTCTGCCGGTCCGGTGTGGACTACGCACCACGGGGCTGCCGGGCACCCTGTACTCGCCGACCAGCGCGAGGGAGACATGCCCGTAGAAAACGACAGTGGTTCTGCCCCCGGCCCCTACTTCAAGCGGCACTTCGCGAAAGTCGCCATCATCGGTGCGGCTGTGGCGGTAGTGGCCGGCGTAGGCACGTTCGCCGCGCTCAGAGGGACGGCGGACCAGAGAACTGTCGAAGTCACCCAAGCCGCGCCCGCCCAGGTGCACATCGACGCGGCGCACCCGTTCACCGGGACGCCCGCCGAGGGCTGGGCCGACGGTGAGTCCGGGGTCGTCGCCCCCGCCGCCGCCGCGATTGGCAAGTTCACCAAGCAACAGGTCACCGACGCGTACACGAAGGTGCGCCAGGCGGTGATCACGTCGCGGCTGGACCGCACGGTGCTGGAGAAGCACGACGTCGAGAAGTACCTGAAGCTGCTGGCCCGCGACTCGCAGAAGAACATGCGCCCGGTGTTCGGCAACGACCCGCATGAGGCGCATGCCTACGCCACCCGCCTCGCCACCGGTTACACGCTGTTGCCAGCGGCGCCGAAGGTGAGCGGGAAGATGTGGGCCGAGGTCGGCACCCGCCCCGGCGAGCTGGTCGTGCACACGAACTACGTGTTCGCGTACGCGTTCAACAACGACAAGGCCGAGCAGCTGACCGACGTGATGGACATCGTCGCGGTGGACCGCTGGGACACCGACTACTCCGTACTGACCGGTCAGTACACGGCGAGCAGCCTCGGCATCTGGCCGGTGCGCTCGCAGGGGTTCACCTACTCGATGGGCTGTGAGGCGTTGCGCGAGGGCTACCTGGCGCCCGCGTTCAGCGAGCAGCACGCCAAGGCCGCCACCGAGTCCACCACCCGCGACCGGACCAGGTACTTCGACCCGTCGAGCACCCTGCCCGCCAACAGCACTTGTGACAGCTGAGTCATCCTCAAGGCGGACGCCCGGCCGTTAGCTGGCGCTGGAGGTTGACGGCTCGAATCTGACTGTGGGCCGACGATTCAGGCACCAGTTTCCGGAACCGTTGCGGGCATGAACGAACCAGCAGTCGAAGCCGCCGATCTGTCCAAAGTGTACGGATCCGGCGACGCGCGGGTGGTCGCGCTCGACGACGTGACCGTCGAGTTCCCGCGGAGTCAGTTCACCGCGATCATGGGCCCGTCCGGCTCGGGCAAGTCCACGTTGATGCACTGTCTGGCCGGGCTGGACCGGCCGACATCGGGCTGGGTCAGGCTGGGTGGCACGGAGATCTCGGGCCTGTCCGACGCGAAGCTGACCGAGCTGCGCCGCGACCGGGTCGGATTCGTGTTCCAGGCGTTCAACCTGCTGCCCACGCTCACTGCCTGGGAGAACATCGTGCTGCCGCTGGAACTGGCCGGCCGGCGCCCGGACCAGCGGTTCGCCGACGCGATCATCGACGGGATCGGCCTGCGGCACCGCCTGGGCCACCGCCCCAGCCAGCTCTCCGGCGGGCAGCAGCAGCGAGTCGCGTGCGCCCGAGCGTTGATCACCAAGCCGGATGTGGTGTTCGCCGACGAGCCCACCGGCGCGCTGGACTCCCAGTCCGCGGCGGACCTGCTCGGCTTCCTGCGCCGGAGTGTCGACGAGTTAGGCCAGACCGTGGTGATGGTGACGCACGAGCCGACCGCGGCCGCGTACGCCGACCGGGTGCTGCACTTCGCCGACGGCCGGATCGTGGAGCAGGTGATGGCCTGATGCTCCGCGCGATGCTGCGAGACCTGCGCGCCCACAAGGGCCGGATCGTGATGACCCTGGTCGCGATCGTGCTCGGGGTGACGTTCGTCGTCGCCACCTGGGTCGTCTCCGACTCCACGGCGGCCACCATTTCCGGCGCCGATGCCCGCGCCGATGTCGGTGTGTCCGTTCAGGCCAAGGACCGTGCACCGGCGTTGACCAGCCAGGATCGTGACTGGCTGGCCGCGATCCCGGGTGTCGACCACGCCACCACAGTGACCTTCGGCAGCGCGGGCCTGATCGGCGCAGACGGCAAACTCGTCAGCGGCCGCCCGGGCGCCGCGGGCACCAACTGGGACCCGACCGAGCGATTCGCCCTGATCAGCGGGCATGCCCCGGCATCGGGCGAGGTGGCGTTGAGCGAGCGTCAGACGTCGCTGAAGACCGGCGACACCGCCCGGATCATCCTCGCCGACGGGACCACGGAGAACGCCGTCGTCGCTGGGATCTTCGCGTACCGGTCGCTGGGCGAGCCCGAGCCGATGGTCGCGTTCGGCAGATCCGATTTCGAGATCAGCCGGGTCGACCTGATGGCCAAGCCGGGCGCGGACCTCAACGCCATCGCGGCCGCTGCCCACAGCCACTTCGACGGCAGCCTGCGCGAGGTGACCACCGGGCCGGAGCTGGTCGCCCAGGTCCGGGCGCAGGCGGAGGACGCCGCGCAGGACACCCGGGAGACGTTGCTGGCGTTCGCAGCCGTGGCGTTGCTGGTCGGGATGTTCGTCATTGCCAACACGTTCGCCATGCTCGTCACCCAACGCACCCGTCAGCTGGCTCTGCTGCGGGCGGTCGGGGCGAGCAAGCGGCAGGTGCGGCGGGCGGTGCTCGTCGAGGCCGGTGTGCTGGGCGGGATCGGCGCCACACTCGGCGTCGGCCTGGGCATCGGGCTCGGCCTGCTCGGGATGTCGCTCGCGCGGCCGGAAGGCGTGTCCGTGCAGTATTCGGTGTCCCTCACGGCGATTCTCGTGGGCTACGCGGTCGGCGTACTGGTGACGGTGATCGCCGCATACGCCTCCGCGCGCCGCGCCGCGAAGGTCCCGCCGATGGCCGCCCTGCGCACGGACCTGGAGATTTCCAAGCAGTCCTTGGTGATCCGGTCCGTCGCGGGCGGGATCGCCTTGGTCATCGCGGTGATCGCGACCATCGCCACACTGTCCAACGACCTGACCACCTCCGAGCGCATCGTGGGCCTCGGCGGCAGTTTCGTGGGCTGGCTGGGTGTGCTCCTGCTAGCTCCGCTGCTGACCGGTCTCGCGTTGAAACCGTTGGGGCGCTTGCTGAGCAGGCGTGGCGGTCCGGCGACGCGATTGGGCATGCGCAACGCCATCCGTGATCCACGGCGGACCGCGGCGACCACGTCCGCGCTCATGGTCGGCCTGGCGTTGGTGTGCGCATTCGCAACGGTCGGCGAGACGATGGTGTCCCTGTACAGCTCGTCAATCCGCGCGACCGTGCCCGAGAACGCGGTGATCCTCAAGTCCCCCACCAGGAACAGCCCGCTGGCCACCGACGTGCTCGGCAAGGTTCGTGCCATTCCCGGCGTGAAGGCGTCCGCCGACCGGTACGGGTTCGTGAAGGTCAACGGGCACACCACGACCATGTCCGCGATCGAACCCGACAGCGTGATCACCCCGGACGTCCACAACGGCGCGGTGGTCGGCGCGAACGAGGCCGCGTCGCTCGGGATCAAGGTCGGCGACGTCGTCACCGTCGAGATCGACCCGCTGACCACGATCCAGGTTCCCGTCGCGAGCCTGTACGACGGAACCGAGGCGCAGCCGTTGTTCTACGTCGACTTCGCGCTGGTCCCCGAGAAGTACCGCGACACCCGGGTGACCATGATCTACGCGCTCGGCTCGCGGACCGCGATCGAGGCCGCCTTCGCCGACCGGCCGGACGTGCTGGTCACCGACCGGGAAGGGCTGATCGAGGACGCGACGAGCAGCCTCCGCCTGCTGCTGGCGGTGATGTACGCGCTGTTCGGGGCGGCCATCGTGATCGCGGCCTTCGGGGTGGTCAACACGCTGGCGTTGTCGGTCATCGAACGCACCCGGGAGATCGGCGTGCTGCGGGCGGTCGGCGCGAGCCAGCGCCTGGTCCGCCGGTCGGTCCGGCTGGAGAGCGTCGTGATCTGCGGATATGGCGGGCTGCTCGGGATCGTCGTCGGCGTCGCGGTCGGCGCGGCGATGCAGCACGCGATGCTCGGCCAGGACCTGTGGCGGATCTCGGTGCCCTACCTGGTGATCGCGGTCGCGCTGGCCGGGATGGTGCTGGTCGGCGTGCTCGCGGCGATGTGGCCGGCCCGGCGCGCGGCCCGCACGGACGTGCTCGCGGCGATCGCCGCTTGACAAGCCAGAGCTGCGCAGTAAACATTTACTGCATGGACACCCGGGAACGTCTGCTCCAGGCCGCGGCGGAGGAGTTCGCCCTGCACGGGCCGAAGGGCACCCGGATCCGGGAGATCGTGGCCCGGTCCGGGGTGAACGAGCGGATGATCTACCACCACTTCGGCAGCAAGGAAGGCCTCTACAAAGCGGTTCTGGAGCACGAGTTCACCGGTTCGACCGATGTCTGGTCACAGACGCTCAAGCAGGCCGCCGAACTCGAGCCGTACGAAGGGCTGCAGCTGGCGTTCCGGGCCATGTTCGACCTGCTGCACGCGCGTCCGCTGCTGGTCGCGCTGGCCGCACAGGAGGCCGTCGGCGGGTTCGGCATCCGACCGCAGGTGCCGACCGACGGCATCTCGGCCGAGCTGCGCGGGTTGCACGAACGTGGTGTGGCACAAGGGGTTTTCCGCGGCGACGTGGACTTCGTGGTGTTCTACGCGACCATGGTCAGCTCGCTGGTGGCGGTGCCGGGCATGGGGCGGCACTTCACCGGCCTGCTGGCGGACCGGGACATGACGCAGGTGCGCGACCAGGTGGTCGCGCTGGTGCTCGATGGGCTCACTGGGGAGAGATGATGGACGTTCTGATCGTCGGCGCCGGCCCGACCGGCTTGGCGCTGGCTGTTGACCTGGCCCGCCGGGGCGTACCGGTGCGGATCGTGGACCGCGAGATCTTCGCCGGTTCCCGCGGGAAAGGCCTGCAGCTGCGCACTTTGGAGATCCTGGACGACCTCGGCGTGATGGACGCGATCACCGCCGCGGGCCGGTCCACCGGTGGCCGCATCTACATGGGCGGCCAGGTCGTCCGCGAGACACCGGCGGGCGCCAGCCTGATCATTCCACAGTGGAGCGTCAACGAGGCGCTGACGGATCGGTTGGCCTCCCTGGGAGTCACCGTGCAGACCACCGAGGTGACGTCGTTCGAGCAGGACGCTGACGGAGTGACCGCACAGACCTCGAGCGGCGAGTCGATCCGGGCGAAGTACATGATCGGCTGTGATGGCGGGCGCAGCACGATCCGCAAGCAGCTGGGCGTGCCGTTCGACGGCGAGACCGAACAGCAGCAGATGATGCTCGTGGGCGACTTCGAGGTCGAAGGCCTGACCAACGACGACATGCACATGTGGATCGACCCGGACCGCGGGATGTTCGCCCTCACCCCGTTCAAGGCGACCAAGGTCTGGCAGTGCCAGGTGGCGCCGGTTCCCGAAGAACCGTCCCTGGAGGTGTTCCAGCGCCTCTGCACGGAGTTCACCGGGCGCGCCGACATCAAGCTGTCCAACCCGACCTGGATGTCGACTTATCGCGAGAACGTCCGGATGGTCAGCCGGTTCCGGGTCGGCCGCGTGTTCCTCGCCGGGGACGCCGCCCACGTGCATCCCCCGGCAGGCGGGCTGGGCATGAACACCGGCATCCAGGACGCCTACAACCTCGGCTGGAAGCTTGCCCGCACGCTCGACGGCACCGCGTCGCCCACCCTGCTGGACACGTACGAGCAGGAACGGCTGCCGGTGGCGGCGTGGACGCTGCGGTCGAGCAGCCAGGCGATGGCCGAGATCAAGGACGCGATCACCAGCGGCAGCGGCGCCATCGACAAGGGGATCAGGCCCGAACACCGGCAGCTCGGCATCGGCTACCCGGACAGCCCGTTGTCGAAGAACCTCGTCATCTGGGACGGGCCACAGGCCGGCGAGCGTGCACCGTGGCAGGACTTGGTCAAGGGCACGGGTTTCACGCTGCTCGGGTTCGGCTGCGCAGTGCGGCCGGTCCCCGGCGTGCAGACGAACGAGATGCCGGGCGAGGACAACGTCCTCGTCCTGGTCCGGCCGGACGGGTACATCGGGATGGTCGCCGCGCCGGAGGACTGGAAGTCCGTCGTGGACTATGCCGGCCGCCCCTAGGGTTGTTTCGTGACGGCCAAGAGCGAGCAGACCCGGACGCTGATCATGGAGACGGCGTTGCGGCTGTTCCAGGAGCAGGGCTACGACCGCACCACCATGCGGGCGGTCGCCAAGGAGGCAGGCGTCTCCACCGGCAACGCGTACTACTACTTCGAGTCCAAGGACCACCTGATCCAGGGGTTCTACGACCGGATCCAGGCCGCGCACCGGGACGCCTGCACCGAGATCCTGGCAAGCGAGCGGGACTTCGCGCCGCGGTTGCGCGGGGTCCTGCTCGCCTGGCTGGACGTGGCCGAGCCGTACCACGAGTTCGCCGGGCAGTTCTTCAAGAACGCGGCCGACCCGGCGAGCCCGCTGAGCCCGTTCTCGGATGAATCGCATCCCGCGCGGACGGCCAGCATCGAACTGTTCGACGAGGTGCTCACCGGCGTGAAGCTCGACCCGGGCCTGCGGGTCGAACTGCCGCGCCTGCTGTGGCTGTACCTGATGGGGATCGTGCTGTTCTGGGTGCACGACCGGTCCGCGGGCCGATCGCGCAGCCGGATGCTGGTCAACCGCACGGTTCCGCTGGTGGACCGGCTGATCCGGATGTCCCGCCTGCCCGGCCTGCGGCCCATCACCCGCGAGATCGTGTCCCTGGTCGGGGATCTCAGCGCAGGTAGGACGCCCCGTTGAGGTCGAGGACCGCACCCGAGGCCCAGATCGCCTTGCCGGAAGCCAGGTAGAGCACCGCCGCGGCGATCTCCTCGGGTTCCGCCACCCGGCCGAACGGGCTCTGTGCGCGGACGTCGTCGGTGATCGACTCGGCCACCCGGTCGGTCCGGACGAACCCCGGCGCCACCGAGGCGACCGCGATGCCATGGGGCGCAAGGGAAACCGCCAGCGACTGGCCGAGCGAATGCAGCGCCGCCTTGCTGGCGCCGTACGCGGGGTGGTTCGGTTCGCCCCGGTAGGCGCCGCGTGAGCCGACGTTGATGATCCGCCCGGTGCCCCGCCGCATCATGTGCTGCGCCACGCAATAGCTCAG
>CBIMJO010000392.1:0-7895 GCA_966244135.1 uncultured Actinocrispum sp.
GACACCGAGGGCACGCCACCGGGTTGCGTCGACACCGGGACGGTGCCGAACCCGGGGCCGCCGTGCGGCGCGTCGGTGAGCTTGTTGGTCAGGTTGACCACGACGCACTCGCCGAGCCGGCCCCGCAGCACCAGCGGCTGGATCGGGTCCTGCCGCAGGCCGTTGGACACCTTGGCGCCGCTGCCGTCCGAGCCCTCGGCGGCGTTGGCCTTCAGCGCCGCCTCCTGCGCCCGGATCTCGCCGACCTTGTCCGCCAGGGCATACATGAAGCCGAACGGGTCATGGTCGCCGAACCGGTTGATCGTGATGTCGATGTTGATCGCCTGCACGTTGTAGGTCCGCTTGGGCGCGGTGGCACAGCTGCCACCGGCGTCCTCGTCCGCCTGTGCCGGGGCCGCGGCTGCGACCGACGGCAAGGCGTTGACCTGCAACGAGATTGCCGCCGCTACGACCGCTAGCGTTGCCAGCCGGTACCGCAGGCCGCGGCTCGGCTCGCCGGCGGGCGGCAGCGCGAAGGCGAGAACGACCAGGCCGGTCACGAAGGCGAGCGGCTGCACCGTGAGCAGCGGCTGGTCCGTGGGGAACAGCAACGCGACCGGCGCCAGGGCGGGCAGGAACCACAGGGACACCAGTGCCGCAGTGACCACAGTGGACTGAATCCCGAGCAGCGCCCGGGACTTCGCGGCCAGCCACACGGCCACCGCGGCGGCCGGGACGGTGAAGATGGCATCCCGCAGGACGGGGATCAGGTCCGCGGGCGCGCTCGCATGCCGCCACAGGGTGGCCGCGACCGCCAGCAGAATGGCGAGCACGACACCGCGTTCCATTCCCCACGAGACGCTCGACCGGTCATTTTCAGACCAGTGCATGTCGTCCGCTCCTTTCAGTTGTGGTTCGAATGCGGAGGTGCCACGCCGATCGCGAGGCGAGCCGTCGCACCTTCGTGAGTCCATTCGATCCACACCGGGGAATGGGGCGGAAGGTCGAAATACAGCACACCGCTGACCGCACTGCCCGGGACGAGCCTGGGCAGCTCGCCGAACGTGTCGGAATGCGCGGACAGCGGCTCTCCGGCCGGCTCGGTTCGCAACAGAAATTCCTTGCCCGGCCGGATCGGGCGCGTTTCACCGGTGGAGTTGACCACCGTCACGGTCACCGCGAGGCGTTGCTGCCCCTCGGCCGGCATGCCCGGCATCATCGCCGGCGGCATCTGGTAACCCGGTGCCGTGCTTGACATGTCGTGATCCATCATGACCCAGTCCGCCGCGCCGACCGACGCGGTCAGACCGCCAAGGCTCGCCGAGACATCCGTGGCGGCCGGTGGTTCGTCGGCGGCGAAGAGCTCGCGCACACCAAAGAAAGCGACCGCTGCGGCCGCCATGAGGACAAGGGAGATACCGGCTATTCGCAACATGCAGGGTGGTCTTTCCGGTTATCATTTCCAGGCAGTGAAATGTTTTCACGGTGGCTCACCGGCCAGTAATGAGTGGAACCCCCTAGGAGAGGCACTTCCCTTAGGTGCGCCTCGCCCAGACGAGTTTGCTCCACTCACGGGCCGGTCCGGGCTGTCCACCGGCTATCGGCGCCGAATCGATCAGTTCGAAGCCGGCCACCTCCAGGATCAGCTCCAGTTCGCGGGGCAGGAAGAAGCGCAGCGAGTGGGTTTCGGTGTCCTGGTCGAGCAGCCGGTCGCCGTCGATCAGCCAGAGGTGCACGCCCATCTCGTAGATCTGCTCGTCGGGGTGCACGCGGCCGGTGGTGGCTCGCAACAGGGACTGGGTGCCGTCGGTCATCGCCGTGAAGCCGCCGCGCGGGCCGTTGCTGAGTACGGCGCTCCCGTCGAGAACGACCAGTACCAGCAACCCTCCTGGGCGCAGGTGCCGGCGAGCGGTGCCGAGCGCGCCGAGGAGTTCGCCTGTGGTGCCCAGGTATCCGAACACCGAGAACATCATGATCACGGCCTCGAACGTGCTGCCCAGGCGGACTTCCAGGAGATCGGCCTGGACCACCGAAGCGCCCGCGTAGGGCTGAAGGCGGCGCCGCGCCTGGGCGACCATGCCCGGCGACCGGTCCACGCCGGCCACCAGGTACCCGGCTACGGCCAGCGCGGCCAGATGCCGTCCCGTGCCACACCCGAGGTCCAGCACCGAGGACACCCGGCCGTGCTCGGTGAACACCGCCACCAGCTGGTCCACTTCGGACTGGTAGTCCTTGCCCGCGTGCCAGCGGTCGTACCACTGGGCGTGCAGCGAACCGAAGATCTCCGCCTGCATGTCAGATCCTCCGTGCCCACACCAGCCGGGACGCCTCCAGCGGCGCGCTGCCGACCAGCTCCAGCCCGGCGACCTGCAGCACCAGCGCCAGCTCGCGCTGGGCGAAGTAGCGGATGGTGTGGTTCTCCTCGGCCGGGCCGCCGCCGGGCAGCTCCCATGTGCGCAGCCGCAGCTCGACCACCTGCGCCGCGGCGTTCACCACCGTGGAGTGCGCGATCAGGACCTCCCGGTCGCCGGAGGCGAACGACAGCACGCCGTTGACCGGCGGCGCCGCGAGGACCTGAGCCGCGTCGAGCACGTCGAACACCACCAGCCCGCCCGGGCACACCTGGCGGCGTAAAGCGTCCAAAGTGGACCGGACCCGGTGGTTGGTGACCTGGTGGCCGAGCATCGAGAACATCATGACGACCGCGTCGAAGGTGCGGTCCATGGTCAGCTCGAACAGGTCCGCCTCGATCACCGCCGCCCGCGACGGGAACCCGGCCAGCCGCACCCTCGCCCGCGCGACCAAGTCCGGCGACCGCTCGACACCGACCACGTCATACCCGGCCGCGGCCAGCAGTTCCATGTGCCGCCCGGTGCCGCAGCCGAGGTTCAGCACCGAGGCCACCGAACCCTCCTTGAGGAACACCTCCCGCAACTGGTCGGCCTCGGCCCGGTAGTCCTTGCCCCGGTGGAACTGTTCGCGCACCGGGCCGGACAGGGCCGCGAGCAGTGGTTCGAAGACGGAGTTCATGCGACGGCCTCCAGGGAAGCGACGACGTCGGCCGGGCTCGGCTGCCGCTCGATCTGCCGGCGCAACCGGTGCGCGGCCTGCCGGTGCCGCCCGGCGGAGAGCAGCTTGTCGGCCGCGGACCTGATCACCTCCTCGCGCATCGGGTCCCGCGACAGCTCCTGGTAACGCAGGTGCAGCCCGGCCCCGATGGCGGCCAGCCGGTCGGACGTCAGTGCCTGGTCGGGTTTGTTGGTGATGGCCAGTTGCGGGACACCGCAAGCGGCCGCAGTAAGAGCAGTACCGTCCCCGGCTTGATGCACGATCAAGTCGCAGTAGGGCAGCAAATACTGCAAGGGCACGGAGACCGCGGGGCGTGCGTTCGCCGGCAGCTCTCCTAGCAGTGCTAGCTGCGCCGACGTGGTGGCGATGACCAGATCGAGGTCGCTCCGCCCCAACGCGGCGATCGTGTCCCGCAACGGGTCCAGCGCGGCCATCCCCATCGCCATCATGGTCCGGTCCACACCGTGTCCCCATGTGACGCACACCCGCCGGCGCGTCCGGCCCAGCCACTCGGCCAACCACTCAGGTACCACTCCCGGACCGTTGTAGGGCACGTACCGCATCTCCTGCCACGGCCCGGTGACCGCGATCCGCAGACTCGGCGGCGAGGGATCGATGGTCATCGTCGGCATCGGCCGCACGTCCACAGCGAACCGCCGGAACAGCGCCGCATACTCGGGCAACGGCAACGACACACCGGGTGCGTACCGGCTTTCCATCGGCCGCAGGCCGTACCCGGTGAGGTGCCGGACGCTCGGCACCCCGATCACCGCGGCCGTCACCGCCCCCGCGAACCCGGCGACGTCGTACACCACGACATCCGGCCGCCACACCCGCGCGAACGCGACCATATCGTCCACAGTGGCCCGAGCGCCCCGCGCCGCGTTGCGCCCCAGGTACTCCAGCAGGTCGCGTTGGTCGTCGCTGAGCAGGTGCACGGCGAGCGGCCAGTCCGGCGGGAACCGTTCGTGGGTGTGGAACCGGGCGGTGAGCCCCTTGATCGCCATCCCGGGCGGGCTGACGTCCGAACCCACGACGACCGCGGGCAGCCCCACCGCCCGCATCGCGCTCGCCAGCACCGGTGCCGCGGCGATCCGGACCTCGTGACCGGCGGCCCGGCACGCCCAGGCCAGCGGCACCATCGGGTACAGGTGCTGCCGGGCGTTGTTCGGGGTGAACAACACACGCATCGCGACGCTCCTAGGTGGTCGGTTCGAGCGCGCGGATCCTGGGCAGGATCTCGGCGCCGAAGAAGGCCAGCTCCTCGGCGTCCGGATAGCCCATGAACAGGAACTGCGTCACGCCAACGGCTTCGTAGGCCCGCAGGGCGCCGACGATCTCGTCCGGGGACCCGACGAGCGCCACGCTCGGCGCGCCGAGATAAGGCACCGCGCCGATCCACAGGTACGGCGCCGGCCACTGCGACTCCCGCATGGCGAGGTCGTACAGTGAGCCGAAGCCGACCGAGTCGGTCTGCCGCCTGACTTCGCGGTGCACCTGGGCGGCGTCCGCGCCGGCCTTGCGCACCAGCGTGAAGGCGGCGTCCACCGCCGCGTCGTGCGTCGGCCTGGAGATCAGCGACACCAGCAGACCGACCTCGGTGCCGCTGTCCAGCAGCGGCCCGATCCGTCCGGCCAGGCGGTCCGGTGGCTCGGGAAAGGTGAACATGCAGTCGACGTGCTTGATCGCCAGTTCGGTGGCCTGCACCGAGCTGCCGCCGAGGTAGATCTCCGGCCGGGTCCGGTCCGCCGACACGAACGGCGTGCGCAGCTTCGCGCCTTCGACGTGGTAGTACTCGCCGTTGAAGTCGACCGCGCCGCCCCCTCGCCACAGCGCATGGCAGACGGACCAGAACTCGTCCGTCCGTTCGTATCTCTCGTCGTGCTGCAGGAAGTCCCCGTAGAACCGCTGTTCCTCCGGGGCCCGCCCGGCGACCGCGTTGACGCACACGCGCCCGGCGGTCAACGCGGACAGCGTGTTGATCTGCTGCACGAAGAAGGTCGGCGAGAAGATCCCGGACCGCACTGCCACCAGGAACTTCACCGAATGGGTGCACGCGGCCAGCACGGCCGCCCACACGATCGGGTCCGGCCGGGCGAACCCGAACGCCATCAACAGCGAGTCGATCCCCAGCTGGTCGGCCAGGGCCGCGAAGTGCTTGTGCGCGGCCAGGTCCGGCAGGCCGCTGGTCTCCGCGGGGGCGTGGGCCCGGCGCATCGGCTCGCCGACCGAGGACAGGCTCCAGTGAAATCGCAGCGACACGGCTACACCAGCTCGTGATCGCGCTCGCGGGCCCGCACGCGCGGTAAGACCTCCTGGCAGAAGTACGGCAGGGTTTCCAGATCCGGCCGGCCGTGGAACAGGAACTGCGTCACGCCGATCCGGCGGTAGGCGAACAAAGCGTCCACAATGTCGTCCGGCGACCCGACCAGGGCCAGCGACAACGGACCCATGTACGGGATCAGCCCGGTCCAGAGGAACGGCTCCGGCCAGTCCGACTCCTTGTACCCCAAGGCATAGGTCGAAGCGAAGCCCACGGACTCCTTGCTCTGCTCCCGGAACCGGTCCTGCACATCGCGCCCGGCCTGACCGGCGCGCTCCATCATCGTGTGCCCCCACTCGATGGCCTCGGCCCGCGTCGGCCGCACGATCATCGAGAACAGCAGCCCGGCCGCCTTCCCGGTGTCCAGCACCCGTTGCAGCCCAGGGCGGATCCGGTCCGGCGTGTCGCCCAGGCGCAGCAGGCAGTCGCCGTGCTTGATCGCCATGTCCGAGGCCAGATCCGAGCTGCCGCCGAAGTACAGCTCCGGGCGGGTCCGCCCGTTCTCCCCCAGGAACGGCGTGTTCACGCGCGCGCCTTCCACCTGGAGCAGCGAACCGTGGAAGTCGACCGGCCCCTCGGCCCGCCACAACGCGTGGCAGATCGACCAGAACTCGTCGCTGCGCTGGAACCGTTCGTCGTGGCTCAGGAAGTCGCCGTAGAACCGCATCTCGGTGGAGTTGTGCCCGGCCACCACGTTGATCGTGATCCGGCCGCCGGTCACCGCGGCGACCGTGTTCACCTGTGTGACAAGCAAAGTCGGTGAGATCGTGCCCGGCCGGATGGCGACCATGTACTTGACCCGTCTGGTCGCGCCGCCGAAGTACGTGGCCATCGCGATCGGGTCGGCCCGCTGGTAGCCGGTCGGCAGCAGCAGGGAGTCGATCCCGCCCTCATCTGCCAGCTTGCACAGCTCCAGCTGCCCGTCGATGTCCTCGACGGGATTGACCTGGTCACGGTCGTGCGAACCGCGCAGCGGGTCGCGGACGTTGCTTCCGGGGATACTCCAGTGGAAGCGCATGGGGGTCACGGCAGCGCCCTCCTTCTGGCCAGTCCGACGGAGAACATCCGCCGGGTTCCGATCCGGTCGATCGCGTCGACCACCCGGAGGACCTCGTTCTCCTTCAGACCACCCCAGAACGGCAGGCACACGATCCGCGTGCCCAGCTCGTCCGCGACCGGGGTGGGCCCGGCGGTCGCCAGGCCACGCGGCCGGTACCGGCCGGTGAAGTACGCCCGCGCGTGGATGCCGTACCGCATCAGCTCGGCGCACAGCGCCGGCGCGTTCACCGGTCCGTCCGGCGTCAGCCGCACGGCCATCGAAGCAACATTGGGCCACGCGCCGGGCCGGAACGGCACCGGCTGAATCCACTCAAGGTGCCGCAACCCCTCCAAGTACCAGTCCCGCACCCTGATCCGGCGGCGGATCTCGTTGTCCGCCTCGCCCAGCACGACCGCGCCCACGGCCGCGTGCAGCTCGCTCATCCGCGCGTTCGTCCCGGCGGTCCAGGCGCCTTCCACACCGACGCCGAAGTTCCGCAGGCGCCGCACGGCATCCGCGACCTCCCGCACGGTGCTCATCACCGCGCCGCCCTCGACCGAGTGGGTCAGCTTCATCGAGTGCAGGCTCAACGTGGACACGTCGCCGTATGACAACAAGGGCCGGTCGCGGTAGGTGATCCCCCAGCAGGTGGCCGCGTCGAAGATCAACGGGACACCGGCGTTGCGAGCGACTGTCCACAGTGTATCCATGTCGGCCGGGCAGCCGAACGTGTGCACGGCGAGGATCCCGGTGGTCCGTTCGGTGATCGCGGCCCGCACGGCTTCCGGGCACAACGTCAGGAAGGCTGGATCGACGTCGACCGCGACCGGCGTGCACCGCGCGTGCCAGACCCCCTGGGAGACAGCGGGAAACGCGGCAGCCGGGACGATCACCTCGCCGTCCAGCCCCAACGCGTTGCACGCGAGCTGGATCGCGGCCGTCCCGCTGCCGCACACCGCCAGCTCGGGAATGCCCAGCCGCGCGGACAACAACGCCTCGAACGCCCGCACTCTCGAACCGTCATTGGTCAACACACCGCTGCGCAGGACTTCGTCGAGCGCGGCCCCCAACTTCTCCAAGGCCGGCAGGACCGGCCGGACGAGCACTATGGGGTCGGGGCTCACGCGGCACGCTCCAGTTCTTCCAAGGCGGGCACGACCTGCGCGGGGGTCGGCTGGCGTTCGATCTCGGCGCGCAGCGTGGCGGCCGCCTCCTGGTAGGCCTCGTCGGCCAGCAGCTTCTCGGCCGCCGTCCGGACCAGTTCCCAGCGCCGGTTGTTGTGCCGCAGCTCCTGGTACCGGAAGTGGACACCCGCGCCGTTCGCGGCGATCCGGCTGGCCGGCACCTCCGCGTCCGGTTTGCGAGTTATGACCAGTTGCGGAATGCCCTGGGAGGCAGCGGTCAACGTCGTGCCGTCGCCGCCTTGGTGCACGATCAGGTCGCAGTGCGGCAGAACCAGGTGCAACGGCGTGCCTTCGCTGGTTC
>CBIMJO010000393.1:0-7892 GCA_966244135.1 uncultured Actinocrispum sp.
GAACGAGTTGCCGCCGTCGGTCGAGCGGGCCAGCAGGACCTGGGCGCGGTTGTCCGTCCCGGACACTGCTTTGTTGAAGTTGTTGAACACCACGTACAGCGTGCCGTCGGGTGCGGTGAACGGCTGCGAGTCCTGGTTCTGGTTGCAGGTGCCGGACGGTGTCGGCAGACCAAGAGTGTTGTCGCACAAGGGGCTGGTGGTGCTGCCCAGGACCGGTGCGGAGAACGTCTCGCCATAGTCGGCGGAATGCGCCGAGTAGATGTAGCCGGTGCCATCGGCGGCGAAGGTGGTCCACGTCATGTAGACGCGGTCGGCGAACCGGCTGCCGGGGTGGTTGTCCACGGTGAGCAGTTGCTTGTCCAGCAGGAAATCACCGGCGCCCGCGGTGTCGTCGTGCTGGACTGCGGGCCGCCCGGTGACGTTGAAGGACGCCCCGCTGTTCCCGGTGGACCGGAAGACGTAGAACGCGCTGGACTGGTCGGGGTTCGGTGAGGTTCCGTTGCCGCGGTTGAACAGCTGACAGGACAGGTAGGCGTTTCCCTTGGTGTCCCAGGCGGTGGAGGTGTCACCGCCGCCCTGCCAGTACTCCCGCGGTTTGCCGCCGGCGAACGCATCGCCGCGGCCGAACCCGTTGGGAACGGTGGAGTCCGCCCAGGAGCGGCCACCGTCCAATGAGTACGAGACGCCGCACGTGCCGTCACCGCGGCGGTAGTCGTTGTAGCTGGCGACCAGGTGCGCGCCGTTGCCGGGGTCGGCGGACACCCAGGTCTCGTTCTGCGACTGGGCCCGGCCTTGCAGGTCGGGGTCGGTGATGGTGAGGCAGTTCTGGTTGACCTTGACGTTGTCGCCGAAGCGGTTGCTGCATGCGGCCGCCGTCGCCCGGTGCGTCGCCGAGGGCGCCAGGGTGCGGGCCTTGCCGGCGGCATCATCACCGTTCAGGTTGGCCGCCAGCAGCCCGGAGACGTTCAGGTTCGCGAAGCCGAATGGGGCCGCGGCCGCCTCTGGAACGCTCGCGGCGGTCACCGCGACCGCGGTGGCTGCGAGAACGATCGGGATGCGCGTTAATCGTTTCATCGGCAGATCCGATCCTTCAGAGGATGAGAACTCTCCGACGCTAATCCCGTACCCAGCCCCCCACAATAACCCGTCCGTCGGTCGTGCACGACGATGATCAAAAGTACACAGTGGACATATCGGCGATATCGAGTCCCTGGCAGGGGATATCCAACGGATGGGGGCTGGAATCCGGATCGGGTGCGCCTAGCGTGTGACCGTCCAGCACCCCCGGTGCAGTCGGGCTCACCTGGAGGAATCGGTGGGAAAAAGACATTTTGCCCCGGCCATGGCGCTCATCACCGCGATGACCACGACACTGCTCACCTCCGCGGCGGCCGTCGCCGCACCAGAAGATCCATTACCGCCCTCGCCACCCAGATACGCCGCGACACATCGCGCCCACCCCGGTCTGAGCATCGCCGAAGAAGAGCACGACGCCGGTGAGATCGCCGACCGCGCGGCCGAGTACGCGAACCAGCGCATCGCACCCGGCACCGTGGTGCCGTCGCAGGCGGTGAGCACGGCGCTGTCCGACGGCGCCCGGTTGCCGCTCACCGGTGGTCTGTGGCGGGAGGTGACCGGTCAGCCCTACGACTCCGAACCGGACGGGTACTCCGATCCGGTCGAGTCGAACGCGGGGGCCGGGTGGGGCCTGGTCGGCGGGCGGACGACCGCCCTGGCGTCGGATGGCCGGGTGATCTACGCCGGTTCGGCCGACGGTGGTGTGTGGCGAACTTTCGACAAGGGTGGTCACTGGTATCCGGCGCTCGCCGGGCCCAGCAGCCCGTCGATCGGTGCGTTGCTGGTCGATCCGGCCCACCGGGTGTGGGTGGGCACCGGTGAGGCCAACACCAACTCGGACTCCTACGCCGGGCAGGGTGTGTACGTCTCGGAGGACTTCGGTACGACGTTCCACAAGGTCGGCGGAACCGAGGTCGACGGATCGCAGATCTTCCGGCTGACCCGCGCCGGTGACGGCACCATCTTCGCCGCGACCACCCACGGTCTGTGGCGGCACTCCCCCGGCACCTCCGGTCCGTGGCAGCAGGTGTTCGCACCGGACCCGAACCCGACGCACTCGCCGTACCGCACCAACTTCACCACCGACGTGCAGGTGCACGGCCAGACCGTGCTCACAGCGATCGGCTGGCGCGGCACCACCGCCCCTGATGACTTGTCCTACAACGGCTTCTACGTCTCCACTGCCGGTGGCGCACCCGGCACGTTCCACCTGGTGCACCCTGCGGGCGACCTCGACGCCGGGGACATCGGCCGGACCACCTTCACCTGGACCGCCGACGGGAAACAGCTGTGGGCCATCGTGCAGTCGCCGGAGAAGCTCGCCGAGGGCGAGGACACCGCGCTGCAGGGCGTGTTCCTGTCCGCCAATGGCGATCCGGCCGGTCCGTGGAAGAAGGTGGCCGACTCCGACTCGCTCGGCGCCGCCGGTTCCGCGTTGCAGAACCTGCCCGGCTACCACGTCGGCGTGCAGGCTTGGTACAACCAGGCGATCTTCGCCGACCCGGCCGATCCGAAACATGTCTACCTGTCACTGGAAGAGGTCTTCGAGACCACCGACGGCGGCGCCACCTTCCACATCGCCGGCCCGTACTGGAACCTCGGGTTGTCCTGCAACCCCAACTGTCCCAAGACCACCCACCCCGACCAGCACGCTCTGACCATTGTGGACAACCATATCTGGATCGGCAGCGACGGTGGTGTCTGGCACCGGCCGCTCACCCACCACGGCCTGGGCGACTGGACCAACACCAACGCCACGATGCACACCCTGCAGTACTATGGCGCCGGCACCGGTGCCCTGCCCGGGAACAAGGTCGCCTACTGGGGCGGTCTGCAGGATAACGGGACCTCGTTGCTGCCCGGCCGCAATGCTCCCACGATGCTTCAGCCTGCTGGCGGTGACGGCGGCATGGTTCTCGTCGATCCGCGCAACGGCAACAACTCTGTCGGCGAGTACACCAACCTGGCGATGTACCTGACCACCGACGGCGGGCATCACTTCCGCACCATCAGCCCGGTGTGCGGCGCCAACGCGGACGACCCGAACCCGATGCCCGGCTGTGACCCCACCGCCCGGTTCATCGCCCCGTTCGTCGCCGACGTCAGCAACCCGGGACATTGGGTCGCCGGTGGCGAGTTCATCTGGGACGACACCGCGGCCTGGGCCACCAAGTGCCACTCCGACGGCTGTGACTGGAAGAACGTGCACGACCTCGGCCTGGGTTCCAATGGCGCACCGCGCCTGGCCACCGCGCTGGCCGTCAACGGATCCACCACCTACGCGGCGTGGGTCGCCGGTGGCGGCAACCCTGGACCGGCCTTCGCCTCCGGCATAGACACCGACTTCGGCGGCACCTGGCACCGGATCACCGCACCCAACCTGCCGCAGCGGTTCCTCGCCGGGCTCACTGTCGATCCGGCCAACGCGGGGCACGTCTACGCCGTCTACAGTGGATACTCACGGCACTGGATCCCCGGTGGCGGCGTCGGGCACGTTTTCGAGTCGCGCGACGGCGGCGCCCACTGGACCGACATCTCCGGCAACCTGCCCGACACCCCCGGTGATGACCTCGTTGTCGCGCAGGGACATCTCATCCTGGCCACGGACACCGGCATGTTCATCAGCGACGCACGCACCCCGGCGCGCTGGTCGCGGTTCGGGATCGGGCTGCCCGGCAGTGTCATCAACGACCTGACCACGACTCCCGACGGCACCACCGTCGTCGCGGCCACCCACGGCCGCGGCCTCTGGCAAATCCAACTGCACTGACCCATTCCTGACACGCCCGGCGGCCGCCTTGCCAGCGGCCGCCGGACACCCGGCCTTCCATGCCTGAGATGGGCGAAAAGGCTTCACTGTCACGAAAAGCCGGGTTCACGACGTTCGACGTGAGCCAATCGTGGCTTTGCTGGTTCTCGCCAGGGTTTTCCGTCGATCGCCCGATGACAATCGCGATCGTAGCGGGTTAGCGTGCGGGCATCGCTGGTCAGGGTTTCCCGGAGTGAGGTGCGCTATGGTCATTTTCCGTCGGTCGCGCCGATTCTGGCGTCTGGTCGGGATTTTCGCGGCGATCGTGGTCATCGCGGGGGTGTTGACCTCGGCGACGGCGGGGATGGTCGGGTCCGAGGACGAGGATCACGAGGCGGGCAGCGCGGAAGTCGAAGAGGACGAGGGCGACGGCGGTCCGCAGGCGCCGGCGGACTTCCTCAACGACCGGTTCACCTCCATGCAGGACATCACCGACGACCAGGTGCAACAAGCGGTCGCGCAGGCAGCGCAGTTCGGTGAGAACGGCGAGAACTGGAAGCTGGCCGGACCGTCCAACATCGGTGGGCGAATCACCGGTCTCGTCGTGGATCCCAGGCGCCCCAACACCATCTACGTCGCCGCATCGGGCGGCGGGGTGTGGCGCAGCACGGATGCGGGCGTGACGTTCCAGCCCGCGTGGCCGTCCGGGCTGCCGCAGGCGTTGGGATCGCTGGAGATGGGCCGGGACGGCACGTTGTGGGCAGGCACCGGCGAGGCGAACCCGTCCGGGGGTGGGTTGACGTTCTTCGGCAACGGGATCTACCGCTCGACCGACGGTGGCCGTTCGTGGGATTCGTGGGGTCTGACGCGCAGCGGTTCGATCGGGCGGATCCTGGTCGATCCGGCCGACCCGAGGCGGGTCTTCGCCGCGGCGACCGGCAACCTCTCGGGAACCGCACAGCAGCACGGGATCTACCGGCTCGCTGACAACGGACACGACTGGCGGCTCGTGCTCGCCGCGCCGAACAAGACCACCGGAGGCGTGGATCTGGCGATCGATCCGGTCAACCACAACAGGGTCTACGCCGTGCTGTGGGATCACCAGCGCAACAACGGCGCCCGCGTGTACGGCGGTGTCGGATCCGGACTGTTCCGTTCGGACAACGGCGGCGACACATGGACCCGGCTGGAGAACGTGACCGGCACCTCCCCCACCGACCAGACCGGCACCGGGCTGCGCAGCGACGCCAGCCTCGGCCGCATCGGCGTGGCCGTGGCACCCAACGACCACAACCGCGTCTACGTCATCACTGCCACACAATACGGCCCGGACAAGGGTTTCTACGTGTCCAACGACGGCGGGACGAGCTTCACGCCGGGCGGGCGCGCCGGTGGCGGCAGCGGCTACGCGTGGTGGTTCGGCAAGATGTGGGTCGACCCGAAGAACGAGAACCACCTGTACGCCGCGGATGTGAGCCTGCGCGAGTCGATCGACGGCGGCGCCACCTGGGGTGTGTCCAGCGGCGTGCACGCCGATCAGCACGCGATGCAATGGGACCCGAACCAGCCGGGCCGCGTGTACCTCGGCAACGACGGAGGTGTCTACCGATCCGACGCCAACGGCGCCACCACCACGTGGGTACACGCCACCTATGAGCCGTTCAACCAGTCCTACCACCTCGCCGTCGCGCAGGATGACCCGACGCGGCTGGCCACCGGCCTGCAGGACAACGGCAGCGTCCGGACATGGACCGACAAAGCCCCGCCAGGCGACCTCACCCAGTGGAACGCCTACGGCGGCGGAGACGGGCACGAAGTGGTGATCGACTACAAGGACCACAACGTGTACTACGAGTGCTCCCAGGTCGGCGTCTGCCACCGGCACCAGGACCCCGACGGGACGTCGGTCACCTTCGGTCCCCGGCACTCCACCCGGATCACCACCGACGCGCCGATCATCCTGGATCCCAATGATCCCAACGTCATCTACTTCGGCGGCAACGTGCTGGACCGTTCCACCGACCGCGGCACCACCTTCACCCAGATCAGCCCGCCCGGCGATGCACTCACCGGACCCGTGCCGCCGGACGAGGACGACAAGGGACCGTTCTACGCCAACGAGTACGCGACCATCACCTGGATCGCGCCGGCCAAGACCGACCCGAACACGATCTACCTCGGCACCGACACCGGCCGGTTGTGGAAGACAAGCGACCTCGGCGCGCACTGGACCGAGTTCACCGGCAAAGGCCTGCCGACCCGGTGGATCAACTCCATCGTGGTCGACCCCACCAACGCCGGCCACGTGTTCGTGGCGTTCTCCGGCTACCGCGAAGGCGACCTGGCCGCGAACATCTGGGAGACCACCGACGGCGGCACCTCATGGGACAACATCAGCGGCAGGCTGCCCAACGGCCCGGTCGAGATGCTCACCTACGACCAGGCCCGCCACCGGCTCTACGCCGCCACTGATCTCGGTGTGTTCGTCAACCGCGACGGCCGCACCAACTGGCAGCGCGTCGGCCGCGGCCTGCCGAACACCTCCATCCTGGACATCAAGATCTCCGGCGACGGCCGCACCCTGTATGCCGCGACCTTCGGCCGCAGCGTCTGGTCCACCCGCATCGACAACTGAATACCCGGGCACCGGCTCAGCTACGCGCGCCACCGTTGTCTCCTGGGTCCGCGGCCCGGTTGCGGCGGACCAGAGTCCTGCGAGGATAGACGCGCGGCATCGCAGGAGGACGCGTGAAGGGAACGGGCATGGCTGTCGAGGTCCATCCCAAGGTGCTGATCCACCGGCCGCGGACGCAGGTCGCCGCGTTCATGTTCGATCCGGCGAACGACCTGCGCTGGACCGGCGGAATCACGGCCAGCACACCGGCGCGCCCCGGCCCGCTCACGACCGGCGCGACCGTCGAACGCCAAGCCAGGTTCCTGGGCCGATCCTTCACCTATGGCTATGTCGTCACCGCCCATGAGCCCGACCGGCTCGTCGAACTGCAGGTCGAGCGTCCGTTCCCGATGACCATCCGCTACGAGCTCGCCGACGCGCCGGACGGGACCGAGGTCGCGATCCACGCCACCGGGCGACCCGGCTGGTTCTTCCGGTGGGCCACTCCCCTGATGGCCCGCCAGGTGAACAACCACATCTCCGCCGACCTCGAGCGGCTTCGGGACTGCCTGGAACAGTGACCGCCGTGGTTGTCACAGGCCAAATACGCCACCCTCGATCAGGATGACCAGGCCTATGCCGATCAACACGACCGGCAGGATCACTTGCCCCCATCGCGACAGCACGTTCGCGACCACGGCCTGCCCGGCCAGCAACCATCCGACCGCGCACCACAACGCCACCCCGACCAAGAACACCACCACGTACCCGAGCATGCCGCTCACCCCGACGGCAGCGAACACAGGCACATAGACACCGATGTTGTCGCCGCCGTTGGCGAACGTCACCGCCGCGACCTGCAGCATCCCCGCGCCTTGGTCGCCGGTGGCCGCACCGTCCCCGGCCCGGTACGCGTTCCACGCCGCCCGCACTCCCAGCACCAGCGGCAACAAACCCAGATACGGGATCGCCGACACGGGCAACAGGCCTGCCCCCAAGGCACCGATGACCGACACCAGCAGGACCGCGCCGAACCCGACGTACTGTCCGCCGACCACCCGCAGCACCGCGGCACGTTTCCCAGCAGCCTGACCGAAGAACACCGCCAGCACGAGCATGTCGTCGACATTGGTCGCCGCGAACATGCCCGCTGCCTGCCCCAACAGCCCTAACTCCACCAGCGCGGGTCCTCCGGCGACGATCAACGGTCAACGTCGCCGACCCTACCCCAGCCTCACCTGGCCAAAGCGCCCGTCACGGACGTCCAAGAAATCAGCCGCCCCTGCGTATACGCCATTGCGAATTACACAAGAAAGCGGGGGCGCCGACCCCGTTCGGCGCACCCCGCTTCGTTTGTCACACGACGATGAGTCAGTCGTCGATTCCGCCGGCGGCGCAGCTGCCGACGATCTGCGGAGACAGTACCGGCACGCCCTCGCCCAGGACACCGAC
>CBIMJO010000394.1:0-7881 GCA_966244135.1 uncultured Actinocrispum sp.
TCCCCAGGTCGCGCGGCCAGCCGTTCGCTCCCTCACACGTCACCGTTTCCAACGTCCCGGGTCGCAAGGATGCGCCAGCCGTGGCTTCGTTGGCGGCCGATGCCGCTGCGGCAGGCGGCGTTCCGCCGGTGTCCAACGTGTGCACCAAGTCCGCGAGTTCGGTCCATCGTGGACGGCTTGTCGCGCTGCCCATCGCCCCGTCGAACGCGGTACGGGTGAGCCCGTTGACCGGCGTCACCGCGAGCTTCGCGGCGACCCGTTCCACAGTGGCCAGTACCGCCGCCTGCGAAGTACCCAGACCGAAACGCTTGTTTCGTTTGCCGGTCCAGGCGGCCCACTTGTCCACATTGGACCGGATCGCGACCGCCTGTGCCATGAACTGCTGGCGCCAGGACCACTCCGGGTTGCGCACGGAGTCCAGGACGTGCCGGTCGAGGCGCGACCCGAACATGGTGCCATAGACCGCGCCGAGGAAACTGCCATAGGCGTAGCCGATGAAGCTCAGCCGCCGCTCGCCGAGCACCGCTCGGATGATGTCCACGTCCCGCGCCGAGTTCGCGGTGGTGAAGTACTCGCGGATCCCGCTACCGGCGCGCTGGCACGCTTCCTCGGTGCGGCGCATGTCGGCGGCGATCTTCGGGAAGTCCGAGTCGGGCGGCCGGGAGTCGAACAGAGCCTGGTTCTGGGTGACCTCACAGGACAATGGGCTGGACGCGCCGTTGCCCCTGGTGTCCATGCCGATCAGGTCGTAGGCCCGGTTCACATCGGTGCCGGTGAACCGCAGCGGGAGGGCCCGGCCGAGACCGCCGCCCTTGCCGTCCGGGCCGCCGTTGACCGACAGCAGTGAACCGCGCCGCCGCCTGGGATCGGTGGCCTTGATCCGGCTGATGGCGATCGACAGCCGTGGGCCGCGTGGCCGTGCGTAGTCCAACGGCACCGCGATCGAGGCGCACTGCACCCTCGCGTCGAAGTCGCATGCCGACCACTTCGGCCGCTGCGTGTGGAAATCCCACAGCCAGGGCGGCGAATGGTCGCCGGTGGCGTCCGCGGCGCCCGCTGGAAGGAGCGTGCCGAGCACGGCGGCCCCGGCCAGCACCAGGGCGCGCGACCTCCCGGCGCGTGGTGTGTTGCGCATGTTCTGCCTCCGGAGAACTTGGGATTGGCGGCCGACGGTCTCCCATCCGGCTGTGCCACCGGTCGAGCACTGCTTGAGCGGCCACCGGGTCGTCCGTGGCTCCAGCGGCGCTGAAGGTGGCTGTGGCTGGCTGGTCACCGGCGGACCGCGGCGCCGGTCGCCGGGCGCCCGAGTGAGGAAGGACTTGCGATGTCAGACTTGCCGTTCGCGGACCAGCACGTCGTGATCACCGGCGGGGGCACCGGAATGGGCCGGGCGACCGCGCTCGCGTTCGCCGGGCTCGGCGCGGCCAGCGTGATCATCACCGGCCGCCGGGAGCACCGGCTCGCCGAGGTGGCGGCGCTGGATCCGGCCATCGTCCCGGTGCGGGCCGACGTCACGACGCACGAGGGCGCCGAGGCGGTGGCCGCGGCCGTCGCCGGGCGCGGTGGCCGGCTGGATGTCCTCGTGCACAACGCGGGTGTCTACCGGATGACCCCGATCGACGGGTTCGACATCGCGCTGGCCCGCGAGATGCTGGAGACCAATGTGGTCGGTCCTGTGCTGCTGACCACCCGGCTGGTGCCGATGCTGCGGTCACCGGGTGGCAGCATCGTCATCGTGTCCAGTGTGGCCGGGCACAATCCCGAGCCGCAGGCGTCGGTGTACGCGGCGAGCAAGGCGGGACTGCACAGCCTGACCCTCACCTGGGCGCGCGAGCTGGCCGGTCGTGGCATCCGGGTCAACGCCGTCGCACCCTCGGCGATCCGCACCGAAGTGTTCGCCACCAACGGTTTCAGCGACGACGACGTGGACGCGTTGTTCGAGAGGTTCAAAGCGATCAACCCGCTGGGCCGGACCGGCACGGTCGACGACGTGACCCCGTGGATCACCAAGCTCGCCGACCCCGCGAGCTCGTGGGTCACCGGCCAGATCATCACCATCGACGGCGGCGTGGACCTGACCTCGGCCAACGACAGCCTGTTCCTCGCGTGGGACGACAGCTCGTGGGGTGAGGACAGCGGTTCCTGGGGCGAGAACGCCGAAGCGTAGCGACATCAACCCGAGGAGAGGTTCCCATGACGACTCCCGAGACGACCCGGGAAGTGCGGCTCGCCGCGCGGCCGGATGGCGACTTCACACCGGCCGGCCTGGCGCTGGCCGAGGTCGGGCTCGCGCCGCCCGGCGACGGGGAGGTGCTGGTGCGCAACGAGTACACGTTGCTCGCGACGGTGTACCGGGACCTGATGGACGCCGATACCGTCCTGCCGATCCCCAACTTCGAGGTGGGCCAGGCCTTGTACGGGCGGTGCGTGGGCCGGGTCGTGGCATCCAACAGTCCCGATCTGGCAGTCGGCGATGGTGTCGAGCACTTCCAGGGGTGGCGAGAGCATGTGGTCGCTCCCGCGCAGGCGTTCGGCAAGCTCGACACGTCTCTGCTGCCCGGCTTGGAGTACTTCCTGTGCAACGGGCCGACGGCCTGGCAGGGCATCGTCGACGTAGCGGGGGTTCGCGAAGGCGACGTGGTGTTCGTGTCGGGGGCTACGAGCGGCGTCGGTTCGGTCGCCGGCCAGATCGCCAAACATCGCGGCGCCAAGCGGGTGATCGGCAGCACCGGCAGCAAAGAGAAGGTCGACTACCTCGTCGAGGAACTCGGCTTCGACGCGGCGTTCGACTATCACGACGGACCGGTCGCCGATCGGTTGCGCGAGCTGGCGCCGGAAGGCATCACCGTGGTCCACGACAATGTCGGTGGCGAACAGTTCGAGGCCGCGGTCGAGGTCGCGGCCCCGTTCGCGCGGTTCGCGTTGTGCGGCACGTTGTCGGGGCAGGACGGCGGCGGCCGGCCGCGGGCAGACCTGCTGACCGTGATCGGCAAGCAGCTCACCATCCGCGGGTTCGCCTGCTTCCACACACCTGAGCAGGTGGCGACCTGGAACGAGCACTTCGGGCGGTGGCTCGCGGCGGGCAGCTTCGTCTACCCGCACACGATCGTCGAGGGCGGCCTGCCGTACGCGGGGGAGGCGCTGCGGAACCTGCTCGACCGCCGGTACTCCGGCAACGTGCTGCTCAAGCTCACCTGATCCCGGCACAGCGGAAGGGGACACCATCCGGTGTCCCCTTTCGTTCTGTCAGAAGGACTTGAAGACCACGTCGCGCGTGTCGGCGTCCTTGTAGGCCATCGCGAGGAACGCGGCGGCCTCCGCCTCGACCAGCTCGCGCTCTTCGGGGGTGAACCGGCGGAACTGCTCGACCTCGACGGCGACGGCGGACTGCTTGCCGCGGGCCACCCGCCACTTGCCCGCCACGACGCCGTCGAGAAGGACCGTCGCGGCGATCATGCCGTTGCGGGTGTGCGTGATCGCGCGGCGCTCATCGCTGATGACGCGGGTGCGGTCGGCGTGCGCCATCAACAGGTTGTCGTATTCGGGAATCAGCCGCACCGGGGCCTCGGTGTCCGGGTCGGGCAGCGGCGCGTCCGGAACGTCGAACAGCTCCACGCCCGTCTCGGCGGAGCGGAACGTCCGCAGCCGGGGCCGCAGGTCCTCCATCACCGGCTTGAGGTGCGTCAGCCCCGACCAGAACTGAACGTCCATTGTGGACGACGGGCCGAACGCCGCCAGGTAGCGCAGGATCGTATCCCGCGGGTCGGTCATCTCGGGCAGCGTCCGGCCGAACCACGACTCCGCCGTCGCTAGCACCGACGAGCCGCCCTTGCCCCACGTGCCGCCCGGTGGCACGTACACCAGCGGAAGCAGGCACTGCGTGGCGTACAGCAGCAGGCTCGCGTCGCACTCGGGCCACCGCTCGCCGAGCGCCCGCTTGAGGTCCGCGCCGGTGTGCCGCTGATCGGCCAGGATCTCCGTCGCGTAGGCCAGCATCTCGTCGATGTCGAGCAGGTCGGTCGCCTTGCGGAACGTCCGCGCCGCCTTGACGAACAGCGGCTGTAGCAAGGGGCGCAAGGCGATGTAGTCCTCGGCCGTCGCGACGTGCAGCGTGCCGCGCAACAGGCTGCCGCGCACGATCTCGCGCCGGTTCATCAGCTCGGTCAGGTCGTCGAGCTCGAAGCGCTCCAGGCGCGACCACAGCCCGGTATAGGGCGGGTTGGGCAGCTGCGACTGCATGCCAACCAAGTGCGTCACGGCCTCGCGCACCGTCATGTCGTGTCGGCGCAGCAGCAGTTGCCGTTCCAGCGTCGCACGGTTGAGCGCACGGTTGTCCAGCACGGTCGCGCCCGCCATCAATTCTCCTGTCGTTCCCCGCTCGCGCGCCATCTTATCGTGCCGCGCCCGATTGATCCCGGGGGTTGTGGCCGGAATAGAGCCGGGCTCGAGCCGGACTCCGAAGAATTCACACCCTCGCCGGTGACTCCCAGTCTAAGGGGCCAAGGAATGCAGCAGTCACACGATCCCACATTACATCTGCGGTCGATTACCGGGTTGCGCTTCGTCGCTTCTTTCCTGGTGCTGATCTGCCACATCGGTTTCTTCTACCTGCCGCAGAGCGAGAGCAATCCGGTCACCATGCTCGTCTACTCGGCGGGCTCGCTGGCGCTGTCGTTCTTCTTCATCATCAGCGGGTTCATCCTGACCTGGATCGCCCGGCCGCTCGAGCCGGCGCTGGCCTTCTGGCGGCGCCGCGCCGTCAAGATCCTGCCGAACCACCTGGTGACGCTGGCGGCGGCGGTGGTGCTCATGGTCGGCGCGGGCGTCGCGCTCACCGTGACCAACACCGTGCCGGCCCTGTTCCTGCTGCAGGGCTGGTTCCCCAGCCAGAAGGTGGTGTTCAACTTCTTCTCCAACGACCCCACCTGGTCGCTGTCCTGCGAGGTGCTGTTCTACCTCTCGTTCCCGTGGCTGCTGCGCCTGGTCCGGCGGATCCGGGCGGAGTGGCTGTGGGGGTGCCTGGGCGTCCTGATCGCCATCGTCATGGTGGTGCCCCTGCTCGCCCGGCTGCTGCCGGACGGTGAGCTCGGGCTGGGCACCCTCGAGCCGTTCCTGCATGTGTGGGCGGTGAACTTCTTCCCGCTGTCGCGAGTCCTGGAGTTCATGATCGGCATCGTGGTCGCGCAGATCGTGATCAACGGCAAGTGGGTGCGGGTCGGGCTCATCCCCGCCTCGGTGCTGACCATCGTCGGCTGCGTGCTCATGCCCGTCGTCCCCTCGGGCTACAGCTTCGTCGCGGCCACCATCATCCCGCTCGTCCTGCTGATCGGTGAGTCGGCCACGGCCGACATGCGGGGCAGGCGCACCGCCTTCAACGGCCGGCTGATGGTGTGGCTGGGCGAGATCTCGTTCGCCCTGTTCATGGTGCACTGGCTGGTCGTCGTCTACGGGCCGATGCGCGCGGTCGACGTGGCTTCGATGGTGCGGACACCAGCCGGCATGGTGTTCGCCTCGGTGTCCACGATCGCCATCTCGCTCGTGCTGGCCTGGCTGCTGACCGTGCTCGTCGAACGGCCCGCCGTGAAGCGGTGGAGCAGGCCTCGCCGCAGGACCGTCAAGCCGGACACAGCTGCCGTCACCCCCACCTGACGCGAGAAGGGCCTGCGCGGTGTGCGCAGGCCCTTCGCCGTCCGGCGTGGTGTCACCCGAGAGCGTCACCGATGCGGGCCACCTGTGCGGGATCAGACGCCCAGCACACGAACACGATCTCGTCCGCGCCGAAGTCGCCGCACATCTTCACCGCGGTCCGCAGCCGCTCGGGCGTGGTGAGCATGTTCTCGGCCACCATCGCGCCGGTGAACGGCGCCTCCGAGTCGTCCAGGAACGAGTAGTACGAGGTGACCAGCGCCTTCGTCTCCTCGATCAGGCTGTCCGGGCCGACCACCACGTTGGCCTGCGCCACCATCCTCGGGTCGCCTTCGCGCCCGGTCTGCCGCCAGGCCTTGCGGACCTCCTCGAAGATGTACCCGGACAGCTCCGGCACCATCGCGCTCATGTACCCGTCGCCGTAGCGGGCCACCCGGGCCACCGCGGCGTCGCTGAACCCACCGAACAGCAACTCCGGACCTGTCGGCGACGTCGTGCGCACACAACTCGGCCGCTCAGCTCCCGTGTTCGCCGCCCGCAGCAGCTCCAGCATCCGCTCCACGTTCGCGTCCAGCCGGCGTCCTCGCACCGACAACGGCACTCCCGCCGCGCCGTAGTCGGCCGGCCGGTCGCCCAGGCCGATGCCGAGCGAGAACCTGCCGCGCGACAGCCGGTCCAGCGTCGCGACCTGCTTGGCCAGCAGCACCGGATCCCGCAGTGCCGCCAGCAGCACCTGCGTGCGGATGCCGACCCGTGACGTCGCGCCCGCCACGCCCGCCAGCGCGACCAGTGGGTCGGGTGTCTCGTACGCCAGCCGGTCGCTGATCGTCACCGTGCTGAAGTCGCCCTCGTCGATCAGCCGGGCCCACTGCAGCACGGCGTCCGGTGCGATGACCGGCAACCCGATGCCAACCCTCATTGCGCCTCCCCACCAGAGATCCAGCGCGATTGCGCGCTCGTTGTCCGTGCACGCTCCCGCGGCGGGGCCGAACCCTCCTGGAGTCCGGGTGGAGCAATGGTCGCTCAAGCCGGAGTTGATGAGCCCGGGGGAGTCTGCGCCGACATGTTCCTTCGGGTGAAGGGTTGCCAGTGCCATGACCGATCACGAGCGGGCACCGCGCCGGCCGGTGCTGAAGTTCGGCCTGCAGATCCCCAGGTTCGACTACCCAGGGGTGGCGCCGGACCGGCTTTTCGAACGGGTCCAGGACATCGCCAGGGCGGCCGAGGAATCGGGCTTCGACTCGATCTGGGCGCAAGACCACTTCTATCAGGCACCGGTGCCGGGCATCGGCTGGCGACCGGACGAGCCGGTGCTGGAGGCCTACACGATGCTGGGCGCGCTGGCCGCGTCCACCAGTTCGGTCCGGCTGGGTACGACGGTCAGCGGCGTGACGTTCCGCAACCCCGCGCTGCTCGCGAAGATGGTGACCACGCTGGACATCGTCTCGGCCGGCCGTGCCGTGCTCGGCTTGGGTGCCGCCTGGTTCGAGGAGGAGCATCGCGGCTACGGCTTCGAGTTCCCGCCGGCGCGCGAGCGCCTCGTCCGGCTGGAGGAGGCGCTGTGCATCTGCCGGGCGATGTTCCGCGAGGAGCGGCCCAGCTACGGAGGACGCCACCATCGCATCGAGCGGGCGGTGAACTCGCCTCGGCCGGTGACGCCGGGTGGTCCGCCGATCCTGGTCGGCGGCAGCGGCGAGAAGCGCACCCTGCGGCTGGTCGCCGAGTACGCCGACGCCTGCAACCTGTTCGGGGACGTGGCCACGATCAAGCAGAAGCTCCAGCGGCTCGAGGAACACTGCACGGCCGTGGGGCGCGACCCGGCCACCATCACCAAGACCAAGATGGCCTGCCTGCTCATCAGCGAGTCCGGCGGCGAGGCGGAGCGGCGCTACCGTCAGATGGCCGCGGGAATGGGTGACATCGCACCGATGCTCGGCGGCATCGCGATCGCCGGCGCCCCGGACCGGATCGCCGAGCAGGTTGCCGAGTACTTCGACGCCGGGTTGGATGGGCTGGTCTGCTATCTGCCGGACACCCACGACACCGATGCCGTCCGGCTGGCCGGGGAAACGCTGACGAAGCATTTCGGCGCACTTCGCTCCGGCGGCTGAAATCGTGGTCACAGCCGCTGTGAAATGCGAATGACTCCCCGGCTCGAGCGGGATTCGAGCGCGGCTTGAGCGCACGGACCTAACCTCCTCGCGGGCGAAGCATGCCCGTCAGTCGGGGTGGCTC
>CBIMJO010000395.1:0-7875 GCA_966244135.1 uncultured Actinocrispum sp.
GGTGCCGGTCGCCTCGGCCAGCAGCATCGTCTCGGCCTTGATCAGGTCCCGCAGCATCGACTGCTCGACCGCCGACAGCTCCTTGTACGGCTTGTTGTCGTTGGGCGTGAACGGGTCGTTGTTGTGCCCCGGGTCGTTGTTGGTGACATCAGCGGGCGGGGGCGGCAGGCCGGCCTTCTTGCGCTTCTCCTCGTCCTCCTTGCGCTGCTTGTCCTCGGCGATGGTGCGCGCCTCCTTGGCGGCGGCCAGCGCCTCCGCCGCGGACTTGCCCGCCGCCTCGGCGATCTCGCGAGCGCGGTCCGCGGCGGCATAAGCCTCCGCGGCCGACGCCTGGGCGGCCGACGCCGAAGCCTCGGCCCTGGCGGCGGACTCGGCAGCCGACCGCGCAGCGGCCCGGGCGGCCGCCTCGGCGGCACGCGCGGTGCGGGCCGAGTCCGCGGCCCGGTTGGCCGATTCCTGCGCCGCGGTGGCGGAGTCGCGCGCATCCTTGGCGAAGCCGGCGGCCAGCGCAGCCGACTTCTCGGCCTCGTTGGCGTAGCCCGCCGCCTCCGCGGCCGCCTGACGAGCGACTGCGGCGACCCGCAACGCGTCGAACGCGTTCTGCTGGGCCGCGGCCGCGACCTGGCGGCCCTCGGCGACGTACTTCTTCACCGTGGCCTCGTGCACGGCCGCGTCGGCGTCCCGGCGGGCTGCCTTGTACTGGCCGACGTCCAGGAAGTCCTTCAGGTAGGACGCCGGACCGGCCAGCGCGATGGACGCGGCGGCCTGGGTCTCGGGCTTGCCGTCGGCCGCGGTCAGGATCTGCGAGACCTTGATCCGGTTGTCGTGCTCGGCGGCCACGAACTGGCCGGTGCGCAGGAAGTCCTGGCGGTCCTGGTCGCTGCCGCGCAGCGCCTTCTGGGCCGCGTCCTTGGTGGCCGGGCCGCCCGCGTTCATGATCTGGGTGATCTTGATCTGGTCGTCGTCGGCCTTGCCCGGGTAGAACCGCGACTTCAGGAACTCGGTGACCCCGGCGTACGGACCGAACAGCGCGGTCTCGGCGGCCGTCTTCTGCGCGGGCTTCTCGGCGATGTCCGCGAGGTGCCCGACGGTCGCCCGGTCGTCCTGCTCGGCCGCGTTGGCCAGGCCGTTGACCACGAAGTCCCGCACCTCGAGCTCGGACCCGGCCAGGGCGGCCGTCGCGGCCCGCTTGGTCCACGAGCCGCCGGTCCTGAGCACCCGCGCGGCCACTTTGCGGCCGTTGGCCAGCACGACCGCGTCGGGCGCGCCCTGGGCCGTGGCCTCGGCCAGCAGCCGCCGGGTCTCCTCGTCCCGGCGGGCGGTCTCGGCGGCGTCCCAGGCCAGGTCCGCGGTCTTGGCGTCCTCGGCCGCCTTCGCGTCCTCGGCGTCGGCGATGGCCTTGTCGGTCTCGGCCGTCAGCCGCTCCTTGTCGGCCAGCCGGGCGGTTTCCTCGACGCGGGCAGCGTCCTCGGCGGCCGTGGACGCCTCGGCTGCGGCCGTCTTCGCCGCTTCGGCGTGCCTGGCGGAGTTCTCGGCCGCGTGTGCGGCGTCTCCGGCGTGGGCGATGGCGTCGTCCGCCGCCGCGGCGGCGTTCTCGGCGTGGGTGGCCGCGTCGTTGGCGGCGTCACGGGCCTCGTACGCGGCCTGTTGTGCCTGGCGCGCAAGGGACTCCGCCGCGTTCGCGGCCCGGATCGCCTGCTGCGCGGCCCGCTGGGCGGCAGCGGCGGCCTGCTTGGCCTGGGTGGCGTCGGCCTTGGCCTTCTCGGCCCAGCTACCGGCCTCGCCGGCCGCGGTGGCGGCATCGGCGGAATGCCCACCCGCGCTCAACGCGGCCCTGGCAGCGTCCACGGCGGCCTTGGCGGCGTCCCCGGCAGCCTGAGCCGCCTGGGCGGCCAGTTTGGCGCCCTTGGCCACGTCACGGGCGTCTGTGGCCGCCTTCTTGGCGGTGTCGACGTAGCCCGCGTCGGTCGCCGTCAGCGCCGCCGCGTCGTTCGCCCGGGCAGCGGCCTGGCTGGCCATGGTGGCGGCGTTGGCGGCCGACGCGGCTGCGTTCGCCGCCCGCCGGGCGGCCACGTTCGCGGCATTGGCGGCGCCGATGGCCACCCGCGCCGCCTCCGCGGCCTTGTTGGCCGCGTCCGCCGCACGTCCGGCCGCGTTGGCCGCGCGGACCGCGGAATCCTGCGCCAGCTTGGTCTCGTCGGCGGCGCGCTGTGCGGCCTCCTTGGCCAAGCGCGTCGCCTCGATGGCCTTGTCGGCCTCGACCTTGGCGCCCTCGGTCTCCAGCGCGGCCTCCTGACCGGCCTCCTTGGCCAGGTCGACCAGGTGCGAGACGGTCAGGACCTCCTTGTCCCGTTCGCGGGCGACCGCCCAGCCGGAGCTGAGGTACTCGCGGATGTCGTCGATGGTGCCGCGCAACGCGACCAGCGCGGTCCGCCTCACCTCCGGGCCGCCGGCGGTCATGATCTGCGTGACCTTGATCCGGTCGTCGTCGTCCTTGGCCGCGGGCCAGCCGGTGTGCAGGAACCGCAGGATGTCGTCGTCGGTGCCGCGCAACGCCGTCTGCGCCGCCGCCTTCACCCCGGGGCCACCGGCATCCATGATCTGCGTGACCCGCACGCGGTTGTCGTCCTTGTAGGGCTGCTGCCAGCCGCTGTCGAGGAACCTGCGGACATCGTCCTGGGTCCCGCGCAGCGCGGCCGTGGCGGCGGCCTTCATCCCGGGCCCGCCGACCGTCATCAGCTGCGTGAGCCGGATCTGCTCGTCGTGGTTGCGTGCCTGGAACTGCCCGGATTCCAGGAACTTCCTCAGGTCGTCGTCTGAACCGGTGAGCGCGGACTCGGCGGCGGCGGCCACTCCCGGCCCACCGGTCCGCAGCAACTCGACGCATGCCACCCGATCGGCCCGCGAGACGGTGCCAGCCGCTGCCGCCACCGGCCCGGCGATCACCACCCCGCCCAGCCCGACCGAAACCAGCGCGCCCACCGTCACGGTTCTGAGCGCGCGCAAAGGCCACCCGGCCATTCATTACCCCCAGTGTCCATTTAGGACCAGTAATTCACCCCGGTAACTGCCAGGTCATTATTGCAGAGGCGGGCGCCTGCCAGGATCGGCATACTGCGGGGGTGCGGTTGGAGACGGAGCGGTTGGTGATCCGGGAGTTCGAGGACCGGGACGCCGAGGTGTTCGCCGGGTACCGGTCGGATCCGGAGGTGGCCCGGTACCAGACGTGGGACACGCCGATGACCGTGGCGCAGGCGCGGGCGGCCATCGCGCACTACCGCGCCCTCGACCCGGCCTCGGAGGGCTGGTTCCAGTACGCCATCGAGCTCGACGGCACCCTGATCGGCGACATCGGGGTCGGCACCCACGGCAACCTGATGCAGGCGGAGGTCGGGTTCACCCTCGCCCCGCGCCACCAGGGCAAGGGGTACGCTGGCGAGGCGATGCGGCGGATGATCGAGCACCTGTTCACCGACCGCGGCCTGCACCGGATCTCGGCCGGCTGCGACGGCCGCAACGACGCCTCCGCCCGGCTGCTGCGGCGCCTCGGCTTCCGCCGGGAGGGCCTGCAGCGCCAGCACTACTGGATCAAGGGCGAGTGGACCGACGAGATGCTCTTCGGCCTGCTCGCCTCGGACTACGCGGCGATGGCCGCCGAGACCGTCGAGTAGACCGGCAGCAGCTCCAGCAGCCCGGCGACCTCCAGCGAGCGCAGCACTGGCCGCCCGGTGGCCACCACGCGCAGCGGCGTCCCGCCGGTGGTGCACCGCTCGCGCGCGTCCAGCAGCACCGCCAGGCCCGCGGAGCTCAGGAACGTGACGTCCGAGAGGTCCGCGACCACCGGCGCCGGCGCGGTGGCCGACTCGAGGGCCGAGGCGAACTCGGCGGCCAGCACCGGTGCGGTGCTCATGTCGATCTCGCCGGCCGTGTGCAGCACGACGGCGAGGCCCTCAAGACGCAGGTGGACGTGCACCCGCGATTTCTACCTCAGACCCCCGGGCGGCGGGTCCTCGGGGGATCGGTTCAGCTTGGACAGCAGCCGCTCGAAGAACTCGTCGTCCACGTCCGCGGGCTCGTCGGCGTGGCTGCTCGCGCTGGCGGGCGGCTTGCGGCGCTCCCGGCGGGGCAGCGGCACGGCCGAGGCGTTCACGCCGCTCGGCAGCGCGACCTCGCACCACATGTAGTTCCCGCCCGCGGGGTTGGCCATCGCGCCGCCCTTGCGGCCCTCCAGCGACTTGGGCAGGAACGGCGGCAGCACCTCGCCGTCCTCCACCTCGATGACGAGGCAGTCGCCGTGCAGCCGCAGCCGCAGGGTCAGGAAACCGGGCACCTGCTCGGTGTTGCGCTCGACCACGTTGGCCACCAGCTCGCTGGCCACGTGGCTGGCCTCCTCCTGCAAAGCGACAAGGTGCCATTCGCGCAGCGCGAACCGGACGAACATGTCCGCGCAGTTCATCGCGGTCGGTAAGGCGACGAGCCGTAGGTCGTCGACCTGTGTGGTCTGCGGGTCCACCAGACAACCTCCTGCGCGGGTCACCCGAACGGCCGTATCTTGCCAACATAAGGTGGCATAACGGTAGCCAGGGGTTCGCCCGACCTCGAGAAGGTGATCGGATTGATCCGAGCGATCGGCCTCGTGCTGCACCCCCGGCGCAACTGTGCCAACGTCATCGAGACCATCACCGGCTGGGCCCAGGCCCGCGACACCGAGATCATCGGGCTGGCCGACGAGATCGCCGGCCGGACGAATGGCCAGGTCAAGCCGGTCTCCGAGGCCGAGCTGGGCGAGCAGGCCGACCTCGTGGTCAGCCTCGGCGGCGACGGCACCATGCTGCGCGCGTTGCGAATGTGCATCGATCGCCGGACGCCCGTCCTGGGCGTGAATCTCGGCCGGCTCGGGTTCCTCGCCGAAGTGGACATCCCGGAACTCGGCGACGCGCTGAGCGCGATCGACGAGCACCGGTTCACCGTGGAGCCGCGCACCGGGCTGTGCGCGATCATCGACGGCGACGAGTTCATCGCGTTCAACGACGTCGCCCTGGTCAGGGTGCCCGGTCACGGGATGACCGAGGTGCTGCTGCACGTCGAGGGGCATCCCTTCGTGGAATATGCGGCGGATGCCGTGGTGGTGGCCACGCCGACCGGGTCGACCGCCTACAACTTCGCCGCGGGCGGCCCGATCGTCTCGCCGCGCGCCGAAGGCCTGCTGGTCACGCCGGCCGCGCCGCACTCGGCGTTCAACCGGGCGCTGTTCCTCTCGCACGGCGAGAAGCTGGCCCTGGAGGTCATGCCGGGCAGCGGGGAGGTGGCGGTGGAGGCCGACGGACGGCTGATGGGCCGGGTCGCGCCCGGTACCATGATCGAACTCATGGCGCTGCCCGGCGCGGCCCGGGTGGTGCGCCTGGGCAAGACCACCTTCTACCAGCGCACACAGCGCAAGTTCCAGCTGATCGGCTCGGTCCGCCCCGACGAGGACTGAGCGTTCTCGTTGGCCGTCAAGAGGATCGGGCGAACCGGCCATAGTTCGGGACTTAATTTTAGGGTTGTATTGACGACGTGGAAGCGCGCTCATACAGTCTCCGGTAAGCCGGGTGTGGTCTAGGCCACTTCGGCGAATCCCTGCCATGACTGTAGTGATTTCCCGAACCCTGCAAGGAACCCATGTCTGCCGAAATCATGCCCAGACAACGGCGCCGGGGCGCGAGAGTCGTCACCTTCGCGCTGGCCATCCTGAGCCTGGCCGCCGCCTACATCACCGTCGTGTCGGTGGTGGGGGCCAACCCTGCCGCGTCCGCGGCGGTCGACCCGAACACGTGGTACACCGCGACCAACCTCAACAGTGGCAAGTGTGTCGATGCACGGGCCGCCGGCACCGCGAACGGTACTGTGGTGCAGCAGTACACATGCAACAGTACGGGGTCGCAGCAATGGCAGTTCCAGCCGACGAGCGACGGCTACTACCGGGTGAACAACCTCAACAACTCGGCCCTGGTCTGGGACGTCGCCGACGTGTCCACACAGGACGGCGGGTTGATCCACCTGTGGACCTACGGCGGCGGGAACAACCAGCAGTGGCTGCCGGTGCAGGAATCCAGCGGGGCCTACCACTTCGTCAGCCGCAACAGCGGCAAGTGCCTGGACGTGCCGGGTGCGTCCCAGGCGGACAGCCAGCAGCTGCAGCAGTACGCCTGCAACGGCACCGCCGCCCAGTCGTTCACGTTGGCGCCCGTGGGTAGCACCCCGCCGCCGGGCAACGACATCGACCTCGGCCCGAACACGTTCATCTTCGACCAGTCGATGTCGGCCGCGTCCATCCAGAGCCGGCTCAGCCAGGTGTTCAGCCAGCAGGAGCGCAACCAGTTCGGCACCAACCGCTACGCGCTGCTGTTCAAGCCGGGCACGTACAACGTGGACGCCAACATCGGCTTCTTCACCCAGATCGCCGGCCTGGGCTTCTCCCCGGACAACGTGACCATCAACGGCGCGGTGCACGTGGAGGCGGACTGGTTCCCGCCGCAGAACGCCACGCAGAACTTCTGGCGCTCGGCCGAGAACCTGTCGGTCACCCCGAACGGCGGCCTGGACCGGTGGGCCGTCTCGCAGGCCGCGCCGTACCGCCGCATGCACGTGCGCGGCAACCTGGCGCTGGACGACGGCGGCTGGGCGTCCGGCGGCTGGATGTCCGACACCAAGATCGACGGCCAGGTCCGCTCAGGTTCGCAGCAGCAGTGGATCACCCGCAACTCGACCATCGGCAGCTGGACGGGTGCGAACTGGAACATCGTCTGGGTCGGCACCCAGGGCGCGCCGGGGACCAGCTTCCCCGAGCCGGGCTACACCAACGTGAACACCACGCCGCTGGTGCGCGAGAAGCCGTTCCTGTACATCGACAACGCCGGTGCCTACCAGGTGTTCGTGCCCGCGCTGCGGACCAACACCTCGGGCATCACCTGGGCCGGGACGCAGCAGGGCCAGTCGCTGCCGATCGACCAGTTCTTCATCGTCAAGCCGGGCGCGACCGCCGCGCAGATCAACGCGCAGCTGGCCGCGGGCAAGAACCTGCTGTTCACGCCGGGCGTCTACCACCTCAGCCAGACTCTGAACGTGACCCGCCCGGACACCGTGGTGCTCGGCCTCGGCCTGGCCACCCTGGTGCCGGACAACGGGATCACCGCGATGAACGTGGCCGATGTGGACGGTGTGAAGCTCGCCGGCCTGCTGATCGACGCGAACACGACGAACTCGCAGACGCTGATGCAGATCGGCCCGGCCGGGTCGGGCGCCGACCACTCGGCGAACCCGACGTCCATCCACGACGTGTTCTTCCGGATCGGCGGTGCGGTCAGCGGCAAGGCCACCCAGAGCCTGGTCATCAACAGCAACAACGTGATCGGTGACCACACCTGGATCTGGCGCGCGGACCATGACGACAACAACGGCACGGTCGGCTGGACGAAGAACACCGCCCAGAACGGCCTGATCGTCAACGGCAACAACGTGACGTTCTACGGCCTGTTCGTCGAGCACTTCCAGCAGTACAACGTGATCTGGAACGGCAACGGCGGCCGGACGTACTTCTTCCAGAACGAGCTGCCCTACGACCCGCCCAGCCAGGCGGCGTACATGAACGGTTCCACCAGGGGCTGGGCGGCCTACAAGGTCGGCAACAACGTCACCAGCCACGAGGCGTGGGGCCTGGGCAGCTACTGCTACTTCAACGTGAACAACAGCGTGGTGGCGGAACGCTCGTTCGAGGTGCCGAGCAACCCGAACGTCAAGTTCCACAACATGATCACGGTCTCGCTCGGCGGGACCGGCACGATCAACCACGTCATCAACACCACCGGCAACGCGGCCCGCAACGGGCAGACCGAG
>CBIMJO010000396.1:0-7866 GCA_966244135.1 uncultured Actinocrispum sp.
CGGCCGGGACCGGCGGCTCTTCGGCGACCACGTCGACGAAGTCCATAGCCGGTCCCCACGAGACCGCAGGCAGGCCCGCACCGAGGACCGCGGGAACGAAGTTCTCGGTCGTGGCCACCAGCACCTCGTGCCCGGCGGCACGGGCCGCCCAAGCCAGAGGCACCAGGGGAAAGAGGTGACCGCTCAGCGGCGCGGTCGTGAACAGCAGTCGCACGGTTGCCCCTTTCTCAGCAGAGACTGTGGATGCAGGCCAGCAGACTCCTGGCTTCGATGTTCAGGTAGTGACCGTGGCGCAACAGGTCGATCAGCTGCCGCATGGTCGTCCAGCAGAAGTTCGGCGGCACGTCCACCGGGAAGTCCTCGCCCGCCTCGATCAGCTGGTACCGGGTCAGCGCGTGGTGGAACCGGCCGCCCTCCTCGGAGAGCATGTGGTCATAGTGCACAGTGGACCTCTCGGAGGTCAGCGCCTCGCGCAGGAAGTCCTCCTTGACGTCCGTGATGTCCTGACCGGGCAACAGGTGCACGGTCGGGGCCATCTCCACCATGTCCATCAGGCCGTACTCCGGCCGCGCCTGCACGAGCAGGTGCAGCACGCCGTTGATCGGCTTGGCGATGAACGCCGCCCGCCCCTGCCCCCGTGGGAACAACAGCGGCTGGCGCCAGCTCTTCACCTCACGCGTCCGCGAGTGCACGTCGACGCCGATGATCCGGAAGCTCTTGCCCTCGTCGTCGGCGATCTCGAAGGCGTCCCGCGACCAACCGCCCACAGTGGACAGTGCGGTCAGCCGGGCCGACCAGTCACAGCGGGTCTTCGCCTCGGTGAACCAGCTGAGGATCTCGCCCGCCGTGTGCAGCGCGGGCACCGGCTCACCCTTGGACTGGTACTGGTACGACCGGATCAGCGCGTCCTTGAACGGCTCACCGGTCGGCACGCTCGACTCGTCCGGGATGGAGAACGGCATGCAGGACAACACCGTCCGGGCGTCCATGTTGACCAGGTTGTCCACCTGGGTCAGCTCGCCGATCTGCTGCAGGCTCAGCCAGCAGTAGTCCTCGTGCACCGGCACGTCCCCGGTCGCCAGCACCACCACGTTGCGGTTGCGCTTGCGCCAGAACCACGCGCCCTGCTCGGACTGCAGCACGTCCACCAGTACCTGACCGCGGCCGGGACCGACGAAGTACTCCAGGTAGCGCGTGCTGCTGCCCTGGTGCACCTGGGTGTAGTTGCTGCGGGTGGCCTGCACGGTCGGCGAGAGCTGGAGCGTGTTGATGTTGCCCGGCTCCATCTTGGCCTGCATCAGGCAGTGCAGCACCCCGTCGAACTCCTTGACCAGGATGCCCAGGATGCCGATCTCCGGCTGGTTGATGATCGGCTGCGCGAACGTGGTCTCCGCGCCGCTGCGCACCTGCAGGCCCTCGATCGAGAAGAACCGCCCGCTCGCGTGCCCGAGGTTGCCCGTCTCGGGCGCGAAGCCCCAGTTGGTCAGCTGGTCGAACGGGATCTGCTCGACCGCGAACTGACCGCTCTCCAGCCGCTGCGACCACCAGTCGTGGAACTCGCTTGTGGACACGAGCGTGCCGTCGGCCGTCCACGGCCTGAGGTTGAGCTCCTCATGGAGCACCGCAAGTCGCTTCATCTCGTGAGCCCTCCAGATGCCTCAACGTCTCTACAGCTTGGCCAGCACTCCGTGCAGTGTCTCGATGACGCGCTCCTGCTCCACATCGGACAGTGAGGCGTACATCGGCAGCGAGAAGATCTCGTGCGCGACCTGCTCGGTCACCGGCAGCGAGCCCTCCCCGTAGCCCAGGTGCGCGAACCCCGACTGGGTGTGCACCGGCCACGGGTAGCTGATGTTCAGCGTGATGCCTTGTTCCTTCAGCGCGGCCATGATCCGGTCGCGCTCCGGATGGCGGACGACGTACACGTAGTACACGTGGTCGTTGCCCGGGGCCAGCTTCGGCGTGATCAGGTCAGTGCCGGCGAAGGCCTCTTCGTAGCGGGACGCGATCTGCCTGCGCGAGGCGATGTAGTCGTCCAGCCGGGTCAGCTTGCGGCGCAGGATCTCCGCCTGCACCTCGTCGAGCCGGCTGTTGTAGCCGGGCGTGGAGACGACGTAGTAGACGTCCTCCATGCCGTAGTACCGCAACCGGCGCAGTCTGGCGTCGATCTCGGGGTCCGAGGTGATCGTCGCGCCACCGTCACCGTAGGCGCCGAGCACCTTGGTGGGGTAGAACGAGAACGCCGCGGCGTTGCCGAACGAGCCGGCGATGTGGCCGTGGTGCCGCGCGCCATGAGCCTGCGCGCAGTCCTCGAGGATGGGCAGACCGTGCTTCTCGGCGATCTGCTTGAGCGGAGCCATGTCGACGCACTGCCCAGAGAGGTGCACCGGCAGCAGGCACTTGGTGCGATCGGTGATCGCGGCCTCCACCTGGTCCACCCGCATCAGGTAGGTGTCCGGGTCGACGTCGACGAACACCGGCGTCGCGCCGGTCGCGTCGATCGCGAGCACCGTGGGCGCCGCCGTGTTCGAGACCGTGATCACCTCGTCGCCGCGGCCGACACCGAGGGCACGCAGACCGAGCACGATCGCGTTCGTCCCGTTGTCGACACCGACACAGTGGTTCACGCCCAGATAGGCGGCGAACTCCTCCTCGAAAGACTTGACACTCGGGCCGAGTACCAGCTTGCCGGAACGGAACACCGTGTCGACCGCGTCGAGGATGTCGTCCCGTTCTTTCTCGTACTCCGGCAAATAACCCCAGACGTATTGCGCCATGAGGGCAGGTCACCTCCAGAGGGTCAGCCGTTACCCAGTCAGTTCGGCTCGGACAAAGCATGCGAGCGGGTACCGAAGATCTGCCGGAAACGTACACGGCGGGATGGCCCGGCGATAAGACCGAACGCACCCGCGCTGTCCCGCCGGCGGGACAGCGGCGCGCATTCGTTGACCGGAAAGCGGAAGCGTGACTAGCGTCGCGTCCGCAATCGAAGTAATTCACCGAATGAGCCGGAAGGGTCGTTCAAGACATGTACGACGACGAGAATCGCGCTGCCGAGGTCGACCTGACGGACGTCAACAAAGTCGAAGAGCTGGTGCGCGAAACCGCGAAGACCATCTGCGCCGAGCAGCCCGACATGCCCGAGCCGCAGTCGATGTCCGACATGGACTCCTTCTCGGTGGTCCAGATGCTGCTGGAGATCGAGAACGTCAGCGGCCGCAAGCTGCTGGAGAAGTTCGAGGACTACTCCTACGGCGAGGAGTTCCGCGACCTGGCCGAGCACATCGTGGCGATCGTGACGTGGGAGAACGCGAACCCGGACTGGGATCCCACGAGTGACGAGCCCTACGACCCGGAGGCCAAGGCCGGGGAAAAGGCCCAGACGGAATCGACGTCGGCCTAGTCAAGCCCTAGGCGACTGTTGGTGGTTGGGGCGGTTCGATTTGGTTTGGGGCCCCTGCGGCGCACAGGCAGGCCGAAAGGCATGGGCAGGGCTGGCGCCCTGCCCGCCGGAAAGCGTATGTGCGCCGCTCCCCCAAACAAAATCGAACCGCGATGGCGCCTACTGGGCGCCGCCGTTCCGGCGTGAATCAATTCTTTGATCCCGGCATGAGATCGGACTCGTATCAGATGGACCAGTCGTCTCCGCAGATTCCGGCGCCCGCGGCCGCTCCGTACGCGGCGCCGCAGGGAGCCGAGTCCTTTCGGATCCGTCCCCCGCGCAACCGGCTGAGCCCGCGGTTCATTGTGTGGCGCACGCTCAACACGTTCTTCTGGGCGCTGTTCGTGATCGGCGTCTTCGTGGTGCCGTATGTGTTCTTCGAGGACGCGCGGACGTGGCTGGAGCCGGTGATCTGGTTCCTGGTCGCGGTTTTCGCGGTGAACATCCTGTTCATGCCGGCCTACCGGTACTACGTGCACCGGTGGGAAACGACCGATGACGCGGTCTACACGCTCACCGGGTGGATCAGCCGGGAATGGCGCATCGTGCCGATCTCGCGCATTCAGAGCATCGACACCGTGCAGGGGCCGATCGAGCAGATGCTGAAGCTGGCGACGGTCAAGGTGACGACCGCGGCGGCGGGGCGGCATGGGGTCACGATCGAGGGCCTCGATGCCGAGCTCGCCAAGGAGGCGGTCCGCCGGCTGAACGAGATCACCCAAGCCACGCCGGGGGATGCGACGTGACCGCCGTGGAGGAGACGTACGCGCCAACCGAGTCCACCGTGGACTGGGAGCGGCTGGACATCCGGGTGGTGTGGGTCAACCTGATCGCCTTCCTGCTGTCACTGGGGTCCGGCATCACCGGGTTGGTCATGTACCCGGATGGTGAGCTGTGGCCGCTGCTGATCGCCTGCGGCGCCGGGGTGATCGGCACGGTGGTGGATCTCTGGCGGTGGTTCACCACGAGCTACCGGATCACCGAGACACACGTGGAAAAGCGCACGGGTGTCCTGCGCAAGGAGTTCCGCCAGGTCGCACGGGAACGGATCCGCAGCGTGGACACCAGCGCCAAGCTGCGGCATCGCCTGGCGAAGCTGCGGATCGTGCACATCGCCGCGGGTGACACGCGGATGCATTCCACGTTCACCCTCAACGCGTTGCGCAAGGACGCGGTCATCGGCATCCGCCGCGAGCTGGTCCCCGAACACGCGGAGACGAACGACGACGAGATCGTCGTCTCCCGGGTGCGGTGGTGGTGGATCTTCTACAACATGTTCCAGTTCTGGGCCATTCTGGCGGCCGGCTTCCTGATGTGGGCGGTCTACTGGGGTCTGGACGAGTTCGGCGTGAACCTGTTCGACGTGCTGGACCACCTGCGTGCGGACGCGGGCTTCGGTCTGACGTGGACGATCGCGATCGCCGTGCTGGCAACGTTGATGCTCGGCTGGGCCGCGCTGGCCGCCGAGTTCATCGGCAAGTACTGGGCGTTCGAACTCGTCCGTACCAAGGATGAGGGCGGCGCGCTGCTCACCCGGCACGGACTGTTCAGCACGCACACTGTGCACCGCGACGAGAGCCGGATCCGTGGGATCCACATCTACGAACCGTTGGTGCTGCGGTTCATGCGGCTCGCCGAGACCACGGTGGTCACCACCGGGATACACCCGCTGCAGAAGGAATCGGCGCACATCCTGCCGCGCTGCCCGGTCGGCGAGGCCCGGCACGCGGCGAAGTTCGTTCTGCCTGGGGATGTCCAGCCGTTGGAAGCACCGTTGCTGCGGCACCCGTTGAGTGCGTTGCGGCAACGGCTGATCCGGGCGACCTACGAGTCCGCGATCGTGGCCGGGCTCCTCTACTGGTTGGTGGCCACGGATGTGTTCGCGGAGTGGGTCTGGCAGATTCCGGTGTGGACACTGCCATTGGCGTGGATACTAGCCGTGATCGACTACTTCACGCTTGGGCACACCCTCGTCGGCCCGTACCTAGTGGTGCGCAGCGGCGCGGTGGGCCGGGCGACCACCGCGCTGCAGACCCGGGCCGTGGCCGGCTGGACGTTGCACCAGACGCTCATCCAGCGCATCGGCAAACGAATGACCGTCGAAGTGCTTACCGCGGCGGGACATCGGCACTACCGCGCGCCGGACGCGGGAGTACAGCAGGCGCTCGCATTTGTCAGCGGTGCCACCCCCGGCTACACAACGGCCTTCATCGAGAAGACGGCACCGGCAGACCAGGGAAACGTGACCACAGGTGGATGTGGGGGCGGAATATGAGACACGTCAAACTCGCCGACGGCTACTCCGTGAGCGAGATCGGCCTCGGCTGCAGTTCCATGTCGCACGGGTACGGCCCGGCCGACCGGGACGACGAGGAGTCGGCCCGCGTGCTGCGGCACGCCGTCGAACTGGGCGTCAACCTGTTCGACACGGCCGATGTCTACGGCCCGTACACCAACGAGCTGCTGCTGGGCAGAGCGCTCGCGGACTTCCGCGGCCAGGTGAAGATCGCCACCAAGGCCGGCCTGGTGAGCCGGCCGGGCGGCAAGTTCGGCCGGGACTGCAGCCCGGAGCACCTGCGCAAGGCCTGCGAGGGTTCCTTGCGCAGACTGGGTGTCGAGGCGATCGACCTCTACCAGCTGCACCGCGTCGATCCCGAGGTGCCGCTTGAGGAATCCTGGGGCGCGCTGGCGGACCTGGTGGCCGAGGGCAAGGTCCGGGCGCTGGGCATCTCGCACGCCACCCTGGACGAGATCAAGACCATCCACGCGATCCACCCGATCACGGCGGTGCAGTACGAACTGTCGGTCTGGGTGACCACATACCTCGACGACATCCTGCCGTGGAGCCAGGACAACGGCGTGGGCTTCCTCGCGTTCTGCCCGATCGGCCGCGGCTACCTGTCCGGGCACGTCAGCCAGAGCACCATCGGCGACGGCGACTCCCGGCGCGGCGACCCCAGGTTCGCCTCCGACGCCATGCGGGACAACCAGTCCATTGTGGATGGACTGAACCGGGTGGCCGCCCGGCACGGCGCGACCGCGGCCCAGGTGGCGATCGCCTGGGTGATGGCCACCGGCGACAACGTGGTGCCGATCCCGGGCACCCGCCGGCTGCGCTGGCTGCGGGAGAACGTGGCGGCCGCGGACCTGAAGCTCACCGACGAGGACATGCGTGACATCGCGGCACTTCCGCCGTCGGCCGGGGAGATGAGCTGGGACCGGGTCCGGGTCGCGGCCAACACCTCCGGCTGATCCGCGCACAGACCCACATTCATTAGACGGCGTAAGGAGAACCGTGGACAGCAAGGCGGCGGCACCACTCATCACCGTGCTCGGCGCGTCCGGGCTGGTCGGCACCGCGATCACCCGGGAACTGGCGCAGCGGCCGGTCCGGCTGCGCCTGGTCGGCCGCCGGCCGACCACCGTTCCGGCGAACCCGCGGGCCGAGATCGAAGTGCGCACGGTGGATCTGGCGGCCCCCGGAGCGGTGGCCGAGGCGATCGAGGGCTCGGACGCGGTCATCCACCTCGTCGCGCACATCTCCGGCGAGAGCACCTGGCGGGTGTCCTCCAACGACCCGGTGGCCGAGCGGATCAACGTCGGCCTGGTCCGGGACCTGGTCGACGCCGTGCGCACCCGGAAACCCGAACGCCCGCCGGTGGTCGTGCTGGCCGGGTCGATGTCCCAGGCGGGCAAGTCGACCAAGGCCCGGATCGACGGCAGCGAGCCCGACCAGCCGCTGACCACGTACGACCGGCAGAAGCTGGACGCCGAGCAGCTCATCCTCGGTGCCACCGAGGAGGGCCTGGTCCGCGGCACGGTCCTGCGACTGGCCACTTTGTACACACAGGGCAGCGACTCGCCTTCGCTGGACCGGGGTGTCGTGTCGGCGATGATGCGCCGGGCGATCGCGGGCCAGCCGCTGACGATGTGGCACGACGGCTCGGTCACCCGTGACCTGATCTGTGTCGACGACGTGGCGCGGGCGTTCCTGGCCGCACTGGACCAGATCGACGTCACCGCGGGCCGGAACTGGCTGGTGGGCACCGGTGCGGCGGTCAGCATCAAGAGCCTGTTCCAGATGATCTCGCGGACGGTGGCCGCGCACACCGGGCAGGAGCCGGTCCCGGTGACCAGCGTGCCGCCCGCGGACCACTCGATGCCCACCGACCAGCTGGACTTCGTGCTGGACCCGTCGGCGTTCCAGGACGCCACCGGGTGGACCGCCCAGGTGTCCATTCTGGACGGTCTGGACTCGTTGGCCGGGGCCACCCTCCGGCAGTCCGCGCTGAGTACGGCCTGAGGAGGTCCGATGCGCATCCTGGTCGCCCTGACCCCGGAGAAGAGCTTCTTCAACTACCTGGCCCCGGTGGCCTGGGCGTTGCGCACGGCCGGGCACGAGGTCCGGGTCGCCAGCACGCCCG
>CBIMJO010000397.1:0-7865 GCA_966244135.1 uncultured Actinocrispum sp.
CTCGCTGAGCGGGCCGAGCCGGATGCGGCGATGCCCGGGCACGCGACTGGCCGCGGCGAGCACGCGCGCCAACTCCCCGTGGTGGCCGGGTGCACGGTCGCGGAGCGCGCCGATGACCACGACACCCCGGGGCGTCCGTGCCGCCAGATGACCGAACAGCCGCAGTGATCCGCCGTCGGCCCACTGCAGGTCGTCGATGACGATCACCAACGGTCGTCGGGCCGCGACCTCTCCGATGGCGGCGACGATCCGTTCGAACAGGCTGAACCGGTCGCCCTGTGGCGCCGAGCCGAGGCGCTGAAGCTCGTCACCCCACTTGGCGGTGGGCCGGTCCCCGAAGACCGTGCCGATCGCCTGCCTCCATGGCCACATCGGCGGCGTGCCGTCGTCGTCGAGACAGCGGCCCCACGCGACGAGCGCGCCGGGTTCGGCTTCCCTGGCGGTCTCCTCCAGCAGCTGGGTCTTTCCTACTCTGGGCTCGCCCTCGACGATTGCGAGCCCGGTGCCACCCGCGCGGGCCGACGCCACGACCTGGTGAAGCACAGCGAGTTCCCGGACCCGGCCGACCAGACCAAGGGCCGGCCCGGTATGAGGTGCGGGGATCACGACCCGGGTCTGGCGCAGCACTCGCTGGTGCGCGGCCTGGAGAGCGGGTCCGGGGTCGATGCCGAGATCCTCGGCAAGGCGCGTGCGGATCGCATGGAACGCAGCGAGTGCTTCCGCCTGTTGCCCGGCCGCGGCCAACGCGGTGACGAGGTTCGCCTGTACCGACTCGTGCAAGGGCGACATGGAGGTGGCCAGTCGCAGGGGCGGCAGTACCCGATGTGGGCGGCCCACGGAGATCGCCAGCTCGGCCGCGGCTGCACAGGCGTCGAGGAACTCATCATTCAGCGCGGTGAAGACGGGCATCGCCGCTGACCCGTGAGTGAGTCCTTGGCCCGTGGGGCCCTGCCACAGCCGCAGGGCTTCGGTGTAGTGGTCGAGAGCGGTCTGGTCGTCGTGCCGGGCGAGGTGGGTTCTGGCCGTCTCGACGTGCTCGCGGAAGGTGATCAGGTCGAGCATGCCCTGTGAGGTGGTCAGTCGGTAGCCGTTGCCGTGGCGGTGCAGGTAGGAACCGGGATCGCGCGGGGGGAGAGTGGGTTCGAGGATTCGGCGTAGGGCGCCGACGTACTTCTGGAGGACGTTGACGGCGCTGGCCGGGGCGTCGTCGTCCCAGATCTGGTCGATCAGCTCGCCGGCGCTGATCGGCTGGCCGGCACGGGCCAGGAGCAGGGCGAGCAGGTAGGCCTGCTGGCGTGGACCGGGGTCGAGTTCGACGCCGTCGCGCAGGAGTCGTAGCGGACCGAGAACCTGAATACGTAAGGAGCCGCTCAAGACAGCCTCAACCTCGCCATCTGTACGGTGGGACGGGATGGTCCTCGGTATAGCAGCGCGGAGAGTTGTCCAGCAGCCGTACTGACCACCGGGACAAGGGAATCCGCTGTTCGCCGTGGAGTTGTCCAGTGCTTCGAGGGGGAGCTGGACATTGCGCGAGGAGCCGCGATCCGTGCCTGTAACGGGTAGGCGGATGATCGCGATCCTCTGTTCTTGGAGGGCTCCCATGACCCAGTCCGGACGGCGTGAGCGTTCGCTTGATCCCGAAGAGGGGGTTCTACAGCGCTTCGCTTCGGAGTTGCGACAGCTGCGGGAGTCCGCCGGCGGTCCGAGTTATCGGGAACTGTCCAGGCGCGCGCGGTACTCGGTGACCGCCCTGTCCGAAGCCGCGGGCGGGCAGACGTTCCCGTCGCTTCGCGTGACGCTGGCCTATGTCAAGGCATGCGGCGGTGATCTGGGGGTCTGGCGGGAACGCTGGGAGACGGCGTGCCTCGACCTGATGCCGTACAACCAGGAGAACGACCCGGCGAAAGCGCCTTACCTGGGACTCGCCTCGTTCCAACCCGAGGACACGGACCGGTTCTTCGGCCGGCAGGCCCTGCTCGAGGAAGTGTGCGTACGACTCGCGGAGGTTCAGTTCCTCGCGGTCTTCGGCGCCTCCGGCAGCGGCAAGTCGTCGCTATTGCGTGCCGGCCTGCTGCCGGCGATCTGGCGTGGCGACGTCGCGTCGGGCGAGGCCTGGCCCACCATCCTGTTGACACCGGGCAGCCGTCCGGTCGAGCAACTGGCGATCCACATCGCGAACCTCGGGAGCATCTCCGCGGCATCGGTGGCCGCCGACCTGCGTGCTGATCCGGGCGCCATTCCCGTGCTGCTCCGACAGGTGCTCGCCAGACAGGCGGAGTCGGTGCGGCTGGTGATCGTCGTCGACCAGTTCGAGGAGATCTTCACGCTGTGCCGGGACGAGGACGAACGGCGCGGCTTCGTCGACTGCCTGCTGGCGGCGGCCGGTGAGAACAGCCCGGCTCGGGTCGTATTGGGTGTGCGGGCGGATTTCTACGCCCGATGTGCCGAGTTCCCCGCGCTGGTGACCGCGTTGCGCGACCGGCAGGTGCTCGTCGGCCCGATGGACGCGGAAGACCTGCGGTCCGTGGTGCGTGAGCCGGCCGCCCGCGCCGGGTTGGCCGTGGAGAACGCGCTCGTCGAGGCCGTGCTCGCGGACGTCGCCGACGAACCGGGTGCGCTGCCCCTGATGTCGCATGCGTTGGTGGAGACGTGGAAACGGCGGTCCGGCGACCGGATGACACTCGCCGCCTACCGGCACGCGGGCGGTCTGCGGGGCGCGATCGCGCGGACGGCGGACCGCGTGTTCGACGGTTTCGACGCGGGCGAGCAACGGGTCGCCCGGGACGTCTTCCTGCGCATGACCGCGCTCGGCGAAGGCACGGAGGACACGAAGCGGCGGGTTCTGCGGAGCGAGCTGCTCGACTGCCCTGACCCCGAGTCCGTCGCGAGGGTGTTGGCGAGGTTGACCGAGGAACGCCTGGTGACGGTCGGCGGTGACACCGTGGAGGTAGCGCACGAGGCGCTGATCCGCTCCTGGCCGCGGCTGCGGGCCTGGCTCGCCCAGGACCGCGACGCCCTGGTGGCGCACCGGCGACTCACCGAGGCCGTCGCCGAGTGGGAGCGCCATGACCGCGAGGATGACCTGCTGTACCGGGGTGCGCGGCTGACCGCGTGGCGGGACGACTCCCAGGAACGGCTCAACGATGTCGAACGGGAGTTCCTGTCCCTGAGTTTCCGGGTCGCCGACCGCGAACGTCGGGCGCGCAGGCGACGAGCGCGGGCGTTCTTCGGCGTCTTGGTGACGGCCACGGCCGTGGTGACCGTGCTCGCGGTGCTCGCGTTGATGCTCGCCAACAGGAACGCCGAGGAACGGGAACTCGCCTACAGCCGCCAGCTGGTCGCCGACGCACGCACACAGGCCCAGCTCGACCCGGAGCTCGGACTTCTGCTGGCACGCGAGGCGTACCGGGTTCGCCCCGGCGCCGAGACCGAGGCGGCGCTACGCCAGGCCGCTGTCGACTCGTACGTCCGGGCCAGTTTTGCCGGGCACCAGGGCAAGATCACCGGCGTCGCGTTCGCCCCGGACGGCCGTCATCTGGTCACCAGTGGCGCGGACGGCGCGCTTCGGGTGTGGACGTGGGCCGACGGGCGGGTGTCGGGGGAGCCGGTCGTGCTGCGGGGCCACCGTGGCGAGGTGTGGACCCCGGTGTTCAGCCCGGACGGAACCCGGATCGCGGCCGCCGGGTTCGACGGCGTGGTGTCCGTGTGGGACTGGCGAAGCGGCAAGGCGGTGTTGTTGCGCGGTCACCAGGACGCGGTGTGGGCGGTGTCGTTCAGCCCGGACGGCCAGCGGGTCGCGAGTGCCGGCCAGGACGGCACGATCCGGGTGTGGCCGGTCGACGGCGTCGGTGAGCCCGAGGTGTTGCGTGGTCACGACGGGCGCGTCCTCGGGGTCGCGTTCAGCCCGGACGGCCGGACTCTGGCCAGCAGCGGCGGTGACTTCACCGTCCGGATCTGGCCGCTCGACCGCCCCGGCGCCCCGATCGTGTTGACGGGCCACACGAACTCGGTCGAGATGGTCCAGTTCAGCCCGGACGGGCGGTACCTGGCGACGGCGAGCACGGACGGCACGGCGAGGTTGTGGAACGCGACGGGCACGGGTGACCCGGTCGTGCTCGGCAGTCACGACGGCACCGCCGAAGGGGTGGTGTTCAGCCCCGACGGCAGGATGGTGGCCAGCACCGGCGGCGACGGCACGATCCGCGTGTGGAACGCGGCGACCCGCGCCCTTCCCACCGTGTTGCGTGGGCACCGGGGCCCGGTCTGGGCCGCGGCGTTCAGCCGGGACGGGAAGTCGCTCGTCAGCGTCAGCGACGACGGCACAGCCCGGGTGTGGGACGTCGACACCGCTGACGACGTGGTGGTGATGCGTGGCCACACGGGCCCGCCGTGTTGCGCGGCGTTCAGCTCGGACGGCCACCGCGTGGCGAGCGCGGGCGCGGACGGCACGGTCCGCATCTGGGGCCCCGATCCGGTGGTGTTGAGCGGCGGCGGCCCAGCCGCACAACTCTCGTGGAGCCCCGACGGCAGGCGGGTGGCCGCCGTCGACCAGGACGGCAACGTGCGGGTGTGGCCGACGGACGGCCGAACGGATCCGGCGGTGCTCCCGGCCCGGATCACTCACGAGTCCCAGGCCACGTTCAGCCCGGACAGCCGGCGAATCGCGACCGCCGACGGCACGGACGTCATTCGTATCTGGGACGAGACCGGCCGGTCGACGGAACTCCGGGCCGATGCGGGCGGGTTGCTGTTCCCGGTGTGGAGTCCGGACGGGAGATGGCTGGCCGTGTCCAGTTCGAGCGGTGCCGTCGTGGTCTGGGACCTGGCCCGGCCCGGTGAACCCGTGATGCTGCACGGGCATCGCGGCGCGGTGTGGCAGCTGGCCTTCAGCCGGGACAGCACCCACCTCGCCAGCGCCGGCAACGACGGCTCGGTCCGGGTGTGGCGCACGGCGGACTTCGGTGACCCGGTGGTGCTGACCGGACACCAGGGACTGGTGTGGAGCGTGAGCTTCTCCCCGGACGGCCGGTACATGATCACCAGCGGCAACGACAGCACCGTGCGCCGGTGGAGCCTCGACCGGCCGGGGGAGTCCCTGGTGTTCCACGGCTTCCGCACCTCGGTGAAGAGCGCGGGCCTGTCGGCTGATGGTCGCTACCTGACCGCCCACGACGACGGGACCGTACGGACCTGGCGCTGCCCGGTCTGCGGCCCGATCGGGGACGTCCTCGCCTACGCCGACCGGCACGTGACCCGCGAGCTGAGCCCCGAGGAGCGCAAGGCGTTTTTGCGCCGGCCAGAGTGAGTCAGCGTGCGGCGGCGCGCCTGATGAGGTCGGCCGTCGCGCCGGGTTGCGCGATCATCGCGACGTGCGATGCGTCGATCTCGACGGTGCGTGCGCCCGCTCGCTGCGCCATGAACCGGTGCAACCGCGCGATGATCGTGTGGTCGTTGCGTGCGACGAGGTACCACGAAGGGATCGTCCGCCAGGCGGGGACGCCGGACGGCTCCTGCAGCGCACGCAGGTCGGCCGGCCGCTGGGCGGCCCACATCAGGTCGGTGGTCGCCCTCGGCACGTCGCCGGCGAACACGTCGTGGAAGGGCTCCTTCTTGATGTAGGCGTCGACACCCCCATCGTGCGGACGGAAATCGATAGCGGTCTCGACGAGCCCGGTGCCCGGGAACTTCGTTTGCAGCTCCTGCACCGTCTCCCCTTGATCGGGTGCGAACGCGGCCACGTAGACCAGCGCCGTGACGTTCGCGTTACCGGTCGCGGCGTTCGTGATCACGCAGCCGCCGTAGGAGTGCCCGACGAGGACGAGCGGGCCGCCGAGAGTGGCAAGGATGCTGGACAGATACGCCGAGTCCGCGGCCAGCCCACGCAGCGGGTTCGCCGGGGCGATGACGGGGAAACCGGCGTGGATGAGCCGGGCGGCGACCCCGTTCCAGCCCGAGGCGTCGGCGAACGCACCGTGCACGAGCACCACGGTGGGCTTCGGCGAGCCGGGCCGTGGATGTGCCTGCGCGGCGGGTGCGCCGAACACAGCGCCCGCCACGGCCACGGCGGACCCGGCCAGCAGACTCCGGCGAGTTGTGGTCATCGTGTACCCCTTGGTGTCCGGTGTTCGCGGCAGTGACCGCGGATCAGTGTGGAACCGGGTACTTGACGGACACTGAACGAATCCGGACGGCGGACACCTGCGCCGTTCCCTCTTCGTCAAGTGCGCCGGCCTAGCGTCGACGCCCTGCACTCCTGATCATTCGTCTTCGAGGAGAACTGCCATGCCCACTCCCACGGTGGTGCTCGTCCACGGCGCCTTCGCCGACGCCTCCAGCTTCGCCCGGTTGATCCCCGAACTGCTCGCCGACGGCATCCCGGTGGTCGCGCCGGCTGTACCGCTCCGGTCGCTGTCGGGCGACGCCGCCTACATCGCCTCGGTCGTCCGGCAGATCGACGGCCCGGTCGTCCTCGTCGGACACTCCTACGGCGGTGCGGTGATCACCGTCGCCGGTGCCGAAGACAATGTGCAAGCGCTGGTCTACCTCGCCGGCTACGCACTCGAGGAGGGCGAAAGCCTCGCCGAACTGCAAGGCCGGTTCCCCGACTCCGACCTCGCCACGGCCCTGGTGACCACCTCGTTCCCGATCGAGGGTGCGGAGCCGGGCACCGACGTGTCGGTCGACGTGGCGAAGTTCCCCGCGATCTTCGCCCACGACGTCGACCCGGACCTGGTGAAGGTCCTCGCGGTCTCCCAACGGCCCTTGGCGGCGGCGGCGTTCGCGGAACCCGCATCGGCCGCGGCGTGGAAGACGAAACCCGCCTGGGGCGTGGTGCCCACATCGGACCACACGATCAACCCCGAGGTGGAGCGGTTCGGATACCAGCGCGCGGGGATGAAGCAGATCGAGCTGGACTCCTCGCACGTGGTGATGCTGTCGCAGCCGAAGGCCGTCGCGGACGTCATCCGGGAAGCGGTGCGGTCGGCCGGCTCCTGAACCCCAAGCGCATCGGCACAGAAGAAGAAGCACCCTGACCGAACAGAAGCCGGGCAGCACCGTCGGAGCCGTCACCCCGCGCACCTTGGCGGTATTGCTACGGAAGCAGGACCAGTTTGCCGGGCGCGTGGCCGCTGATGCCTATACGGTGGGCTTCTGCGGCTTCTTCCAGCGGGTATGTGCCGGCGATGATGACCCGCAACCTACCTTTGACGACCTTTTCGACCAGTTTCGGCCTGGCCGCGGCGCGGACCTCGGTGCCGAGGTCGGCGCCGGGTTGGTTGCCGATGACTTTGATGCCTTCGGTGGCACGCCGGGCGCCACCGGCGATGGAGGCAATGCGGTCCGGGTTGCCGACCAGTTCCAGGGAGGTGTCCAGAGCCTCCTCGGTGCCGATCAGGTCGAGTGCGGCGTCGATGCCCTCGGGCGCCGCTGCTCGAACCCGATCGATGAGACCGGGTCCGTAGGCCACGGGCGTGGCGCCCAGGCGGCGCAGGAGTTCGTGGTTGGTCTCGGACGCTGTGGCGATGGCGGTAGCGCCGAGGTCGACGGTGAGCTGAACCGCCATGAGCCCGACGCCGCCAGAGCCGATCGAGACTCCGCTGAGCTCCTCGCCCACTGCTGTGACAACACCGGTGCATTCGAGCCCGATCCGAGGTAGCGCATCCGCGCTGACGCCGGCTTCGTCCTTGTACCTGTCGTCGATGGCGTGGAACGAGCCGCTGTAGAGTTTCCAGTCGATCGGGTTGACCCCGGCGTATGCGACGCGGACGAGGACTTCGTCGGCGCCCGGGACCGGCGGCGTCTGGTCGACCAGTTCGAGGACCTCGGGCCCGCCGAACCTCGTCTGGACGATCTTCGCGCTCATG
>CBIMJO010000398.1:0-7864 GCA_966244135.1 uncultured Actinocrispum sp.
ACGTGATCATCGCCAGACAGCCTGTCGTGCGGGCAGACCTGGTCCGGACCCAGGTGGCCGCGGTGCTGGGCTTCGACAACCCCGCTGACATCGACGAGACCCGGACGTTCGAGGACCTCGGCTTCGATTCCCTGGCCGTGCTGGACTTGCGCAACCGGCTGAGCGAGGCCACCGGCCGGTCGCTCCCGGCGACCGTGGTCTACGACCACCCGACTCCGCGCAAGCTGACGGACTTCCTCGGTGGCGCCCCGGATATCCAGAACGAGCTCGACCGCCTCGAAAGGCTGGCGCTGGCCTTGCCGGCCGACCAGGCCGCCGAGGTCGGCGCGCGGCTGCGAGCACTGGCCACCAGGCTGTCGCCGACTCTGTCCACTGTGGATATCAGCCGCCGGCTGACGACGGCCGACGACGTCTTCGACTTCATCGACAAGGAACTCGGCCTCGCCTGACGCGGCCCGACCGGACCAGGGAGACGCCAGATGGCGAACGACGAGAAGCTGCTCGAGTACCTCAAGCGTGTGACCGCGGACCTGCACCAGACCCGGTTGCGCCTGCAGGAGGTCATGGGCCGCGACGCCGAACCCATCGCCGTCATCGGCATGAGCTGCCGCTACCCCGGTGCAGCCGGTTCCCCGGAAGACCTCTGGCAGCTGGTCGCCGAAGGACGGGACGCGATCGGACCGCCGCCGACGGATCGTGGCTGGACGACCACCCAGCAAGGCGGATTCCTCAACGGGGCGGCCGACTTCGACGCCGACTTCTTCGGCATCAGCCCCCGCGAGGCCCTGCGCACCGACCCGCAACAGCGGATCATGCTGGAGATCTGCTGGGAGGCCTTGGAACGGGCGGGCATCAACCCGCATTCCGTTCGCGGCCACCAGGTAGGCATGTTCGCTGGTTCCGGGCTCCAGGACTACGCCCATCTGGTCGAACCAGACGCGACCGGCACGTCGGCGGCCGTCATCTCCGGCCGCGTGGCCTACCTGCTGGGGCTCGAAGGCCCGGCGCTCACTGTGGACACTGCCTGCTCGTCTTCCCTGGTGTCCCTGCATCTCGCGGCGCAATCACTGCGGCAGCAGGAATGCACGCTCGCGCTGGCCGGTGGCGTGATGGTGATGTCCACGCCGTCGTCGTTCCAGGCGTTCGGCGGGATGGCCCCGGATGGCCGGTGCAAGGCCTTCTCCGGCTCCGCCGATGGCACGGGCTGGTCGGAAGGCGCCGGAGTCCTGGTGCTGGAACGGCTTTCCGACGCCCAGCGCAACGGGCACCCCATTCTGACGCTGATCCGCGGCTCGGCAGTCAACCAGGACGGCGCCTCTAACGGTCTCACTGCACCGAGTGGTCTGGCCCAGCAACGGGTGATCCGGCAGGCCCTGGCCAACGCCCAGCTGCGGCCGGCCGAGATCGACGTGGTCGAAGCCCACGGCACCGGAACCACCCTCGGCGACCCCATCGAGGCCGAAGCCCTGCGGGCGACCTACGGCCGTGATCGCGGACGGCCGCTCCTGGTCGGCTCGCTCAAGTCGAACATCGGCCATTCGCAGGCGGCGGCCGGGGTCGGTGGGGTCATCAAGATGGTCCAGGCCATGCAGTACGGCCTGGTGCCGCGGACTCTGCACGTAACCGAGCCGTCCGGTCACGTGGACTGGACCGGTCTGCGGCTCGTCACCGAACCCACGCCGTGGCCGCGGACCGGACACCCGCGCCGGGCCGGAGTCTCGTCGTTCGGGATCAGCGGCACCAACGCGCACGTGATCCTGGAACAGGCTCCACCGCTCGAATTGGACGACGAGCCCGAGCCGGAACACTGGCCGGCCGGCACCGTCGTCCCATGGGTGGTGTCCGGGCGGACCGCGGAAGGCCGGAAAGCCCAGGCAGAACGCCTGCTGGCGGGAATCGACGACCAGATGGACATCGATCTGGCGTACTCCTTGGCCACTACCCGGGCTTCCCTCGACCATCGCGCGGTTGTGCTGGCCGCCAACCGTGACTCGGCTATCACCGGCCTAAGAGCCGTCGCTGCGGGGGAAGGCGCACTGCAAGGCGCCGCCGTGCCTGGGCTCACGGCGTTTCTGTTCACCGGCCAAGGCGCGCAGCGGTTGGGGATGGGACGGGAGCTGTACGCGACCTTCCCGGCGTTCGCCGACGCGATGGACGCGGTGCTGGCGCACCTGGACGTGCCGGACGTGATGTTCGGCACCGACGCGGACCTGTTGGACCAGACCGGAAATGCCCAGCCCGCGCTGTTCGCGATCGAGGTCGCGCTGTACCGGCTGATGGAGTCCTGGGGCATCAAGCCGGACTACCTGGCCGGGCACTCGATCGGTGAGATCGCCGCCGCGCACGTCGCCGGTGTGCTGTCCCTTGAGGACGCTTGCGCGTTGATGTCCGCCCGGGGCCGGTTGATGCAGGATCTTCCGCCCGGCGGGGCCATGGTCGTGGTGCGGGCGGACGAGTTCGAGGTCGAGGCCTGCTGACCGACGGCGTCTCGATCGCGGCGGTCAACGGGCCGGACTCGATCGTGATCGCCGGGGAGGAGACCGAGGTCCTGGCCATCGCCGAGCGGTTCGGCTCCACCAAACGACTCCGAGTCTCGCACGCCTTCCACTCCGTGCTGATGGACCCGATGCTGGACGAGTTCCGCCGGGTCGCGGAGACGCTCACCTACTCCGTGCCGACCATCCCGATCGTGTCCACTGTGACCGGTGACGTCGCCGACGGCATGGACACCGCCGAGTACTGGGTCCGGCAAGCCCGGCAGACGGTCCGGTTCGCGGACGGCCTGCGCTGCCTCGCCGAGCATGGCGTGAGCCGGTTCCTCGAACTGGGACCGGACGGCGTGCTGACCAGCATGGCGCGGCAGACACTGAACGACGTTCTGCTGGTGCCGGCGATGCGCCGCAACCAGCCGGAGATTCATACGCTGCTGACGGCGGTCTCCCGGCTGTATGTGTCCGGTGTGGACATCGACTGGCCGTCGTTCTTCATCGGCTCGGGCGGTCGCCGGGTCGACCTGCCGACGACGGTGTTCCAGCGCCGTCGTTACTGGCCGGCGACTGAGCGACCCATTGTGGACGCTGTGGTGTCGATGGCCGACTCGGACCGAATCGTGCTGACGGGGCACCTTTCGGTCGAGTCTCAGCCGTGGCTGGCGGACCATGTGATCGGCGGCGAGGTTCTGTTCCCGGGCACGGGGTTCGTCGAGCTGGCGATGCGGGCCGGCGGCACTGGTCTGGCCGCGCTGACGTTGCAGAAGCCGCTCGTGGTGACAGGGCGAGTGGAGATCCAGGTCATTGTCGACGGCCGGAAAGTGACCATCCACTCGCGACAGAACGCCGAACCCTGGACCACAAACGCCGAGGGCACGCTCACCCCGGCGAGCCCGACGACGATGGAACTCGCGTGGCCACCGGAGGGAGAACGGCTGGATCCGGCCGAGCTGTACGCGGATCTGAGCTATGGCCCGAGGTTCCAGGGGGTGCGGTCGCTGTGGCGAGACGGCGATGAGATCTTCGCTGAGCTTGCGCTGCCCACTGAGGGCGAGTACGGCATCCACCCGGCCCTGTTCGACGCCTGTTTGCACGGCGCACGGCTGCTGTTCGACCGGCCGATGATGCCTTTTGCCTGGTCAGGGGTGGATCTGCAGTCTTCGGGAGTGAGCAGGCTGCGGGTTCGGCTGCGCCCGGCAGGGCCGAACGCGATCACCCTGATCGCGACCGACGACACCGGACGGCCGGTGCTGTCGGTGGACTCGCTGGTCCTCCGGCCGATCGGGGAGCCCAAGCCCGTCGAGGCCCACCACGAGGACCTGTTCGAGGTGGTCTGGACACCGGTCGAGGTGACCCCGGGCAGGGTGTCCACAATGGAGTGGGATGACCTGTACGGGCCGATGGACCTCGGGCCGGTGCCGGACATCGTGTTCATCCGGCCGGACAACGCGGACGTGCACCTGGCCACGCGCAAGATGCTGGCGGCCATGCAGTGCTGGCTGCAGGACGAGCGGTTCGCCCCCTCCCGCCTGCTCGTTCTCACCAGCGGCGCGATGGCTTTGCCCGGCGAGGACGTCACCGACCTGGCGGGCGCGGCCATCTGGGGAATGGTCCGGACCGCCCAGATCGAGACACCGGACCGGTTCCTGATCGCGGACATCGACGACACCGGCGACATCGCCGCCATCGTCGCATCCAGCGAGCCACAGTCGATCGTCCGCGCCGGCACCCTCTACGGCGGCCGCCTCGCCCGAACCCATGCTCCCGCCGAACAAATCGACTTCCACGGAACGGTCCTGGTCACGGGCGCGAGCGGCAAGCTGGGCAAGCTCATCTGCGAGCACCTGGTGAATCATCACGGCGTCAGGAAACTCGTGCTGGCGAGCCGGGAAGGCCAGGAGGCGCCCGATCTCGACGCCGACATCACCGTGGTGGCCTGCGATGTCGCCGACCGGGACGAGGTAGCGACCCTGTTGGCCGAGCACCCGGTGAATGGTGTGGTCCACCTCGCCGGGGTGCTCGACGACGGCACGATCGCCTCGATGACCCCCGAGCGGATGTCGGAGGTGTTGCGGCCCAAGGTCGACGCGGTGATCAACCTGCACGACCTCACCGGGAACCTGTCGGCGTTCGTGCTGTTCTCGTCGGTCAGCGGCGTGCTCGGCTCACCCGGCCAGATCAACTATGCCGCCGCGAACGCGTTCATGGACGGGTTCGCGACCCATCGCCGGGCGAATGGCCAAGCGGCGCAGTCGCTTGCGTGGGGGCTGTGGTCCGGAGGGATGGCCGGCCGGGCCGATCTGGACCGGATCCGGCAGACCGGCATCGGCACGTTGACCGACGCCGAGGGCCTGGCACTGTTCGACGCGGCGATCCGGCGGGATGCGCCGGTGCTCGTGCCGATGCGGTGGGACCGGCGGCCCATGGGGGACGCGGACGAAACCCCGTTGTTGTTTCGTCGCCTGGGCCGCGGCCGGTGGCGGAGTGCCCAGGCCCTCAGCCCGCCCGATGCCCTGGCGGACCGTCTGGCCCGGCTCGGCCAACCGGACCGCGAAGCGGCTGTTCTGGACCTTGTCCGGACCCATGTGGCGCTGACCCTCGGCCATCCGGCCACAGTGGACCTGGACCGGACCTTCGCCGATCTCGGGTTCGACTCGCTCAGCGTGGTGGAGTTCCGTGACGCGTTGGCAGCCGAGCTGGGAATTGCACTGCCTGCCACGCTCGCGTTCGACTTCCCGACCCCGAACATGCTGGCCCGGCACCTTTCCCACGGCGGCTTCCAGCCCGCTCCGCAGCCGCGGGACAGTTCCGGCGACGAGATCGCGATCGTGGCCATGGCCTGCCGTTATCCCGGGGGCGTGTCCTCACCGGACGATCTCTGGCGGATGGTCCAGTTCGGCACGGACGCGATCGGCGAGTTCCCGGACAACCGCGGCTGGGACGTCGACCGCCTCGACACCGCCACACGTGCGGGTGGATTCCTTTATGAGGCAGGGGAGTTCGACCCCGGCTTCTTCGGCATCAGCCCGAACGAGGCCGCGACCATGGACCCGCAGCAGTACTTGTTGCTGGAGACGGCATGGGAGGCCTTCGAACGGGCCGGGATCGACCCGGCGGCCTTGAAAGGCAGCCAGACCGGCTTCTTCGCGGGGATGATGTACCACGACTATCCGGCCAACAGCAGTACCGGCGCCCTCGCCTCGGGGCGAGTGTCCTATGTGTTCGGTCTCGAAGGACCGTCGATCACCGTGGACACCGCGTGCTCGTCATCCTTGGTGGCACTGCACCTTGCCGTACAGGCGCTGCGTTCGGGGGAGTGCTCACTGGCGCTGGCCGGCGGGGTCGCAGTGATGGCGACACCTGAGACGTTCGTGGAGTTCACCCGGCAGGGAGGACTGTCCGCGGATGGGCGCTGCAAAGCCTTCGCTGAAGGTGCGGACGGCACCGGGTGGGCGGAAGGCGTGGGCATGCTACTGGTCGAGCGGCTCGCGGACGCCCGGCGCAACGGTCATCCCGTGCTGGCGATCGTGAAAGGCACGGCGACCAACCAGGACGGCACCTCGAATGGCCTCACAGCTCCGAACGGACCTGCGCAAGAACGCGTGATCCGGCAGGCGCTGGCCAACGCTCGTCTGTCCCCTTCGGACGTGGACGTCGTGGAGGGCCACGGAACCGGGACAGTGCTGGGCGATCCGATCGAGGCCCAGGCGGTGATCGCGGCCTACGGGCGGGACCGCGTCGAACCCCTGTGGCTGGGGTCGGTGAAGTCGAACATGGGACACACGCAGGCGGCGTCCGGTGTCGCCGGGATCATCAAGATGGTCGAGGCGATGCGGCACGGCGTCATGCCCAAGACGCTGCACGTGGACGAACCGACATCGCATGTGGAGTGGGACAACGTCCGGCTGCTGACCGAGGCACGGGAGTGGACTGGACCGGTCCGCCGGGCCGGTGTCTCGTCGTTCGGGATCAGCGGCACCAACGCCCATGTGATCATCGAACAGGCACCCGCTCTCGACCTGCCCGAGCCGGACGAGCCGGCCATGGTGCCGTGGGTGCTCTCGGCGAAGACACCCCTGGCGTTGCAGGAACAGGCCGAGCGGCTGGTGTCGCATGTGGACGGCCTGAACCCGGTCGATGTCGGGTTCTCGCTGGCCGGCCGGGTCACGTTCGAGCACCGGGCGGTCATCATCGGCGAGCCCGATCAGCTCATGGCGGGCCTGGCCGCGCTGGCCACCGGACAGGGACCTGGCTTCCTCCGCGGCTCCGGCCGAACCAAAGGCACAACAGCGTTCTTGTTCACCGGAGGTGCTTCCGGCGCGGGCCAGGAGCTGAGTGAGGCGTATCCGGTGTTCGCTCAGGCCTTCGACGACGGACTGGAGGTCGCGCTCTGTCGATTGCTGGAGTCATGGGGTGTCACACCGGACTTCGCCGCTGGTCCGCGGGCCGAAGAGATCGCGTATGGGATCCCGGCGGTGGGTGGGGACCTGGCCGGGGCGATTGGTGAGCTCGCGGCTCAGGGCGTGACCCGGTTCGTCGAGATCGGGGCGGACTCGACCGGTCTGGTCCAGCGGGTCGCGCCGGAGGCGATCGTCATTCCGCTGCTGCGGCCCGGGAAACCCGAGGCCGCCAGCCTGATGATGGCGATGGGGCAGCTCTACGTGACCGGTGGGACGGTGGACTGGGCCAAGCTCCTGCCCGGCGGGCGGCGGGTCGACCTGCCCACATACGCGTTCCAGCGCCAGCGGTTCTGGGCGGCCGCCGGACGGTTCGAGCCCATGTCCACTGTGGAGCTGGCGTCCGGTGGTGTCGTGCTCACCGGACGGGTGTCGACGGAGATACAGCCTTGGCTGGCCGACCACGAGGTCATGGGCACCGTGCTCATGCCCGGCACCGGGTTCGTCGAGCTGGCGCTGCGCGCGGGTGCCCAGGTCGGCTGTACCGCGATCGATGAACTCACCCTGCTGACGCCGCTGGTGGTGGACTGCGAAGTCCAGATACAGGTCACCGTGACCGGCACCCGCGAGGTGCAGATCCACGCCCAACGTGAGCACGAGCCGTGGACCCTGCACGCGGAAGGCCGACTGACCAAGCGCACGGGGACGCCACCGGACCTCAGCCAGTGGCCTCCGCAAGGCGCGACCGTGATGGACCTCGGGTCGCCCTACGAACGGCTGCTGGACAAGGGGTTCGCGTACGGCCGGGCGTTCCGGGGGCTGCGATCGGCATGGCGGCGCGGTGATGAGCTGTATGCCGAGGTCGCCTTGCCGATGCAGGGTGAGTATGTCATCCATCCGGCATTGCTCGACGCCGCAATGCATGTCGCCATGCTCGACGGCGCCGGCACGCTGCTTCCGTTCGTGTGGACGAATGTC
>CBIMJO010000399.1:0-7861 GCA_966244135.1 uncultured Actinocrispum sp.
TGAGCACGCGTACGCCGTGCCGGTGAGCTCGATCAAGTCGATGGTCGGGCATTCCCTGGGCGCCATCGGGTCCATCGAGATCGCCGCCTGCGCGCTGGCCATGCGGCACGGCCTGGTCCCGCCCACGGCCAACCTGCACGAGCGCGATCCCGCCTGCGACCTGGACTACGTGCCGCTGGTCGCCCGGGAACGCGATCTCGATGTGGTGCTCACGGTCGGCAGCGGGTTCGGCGGGTTCCAGACCGCCATGGTGCTGGAGGCGGCCGGATGACACCCGTGTTCACCGGGGCCGCCGCGGTGGCCGCCAACGGGGTCGGCGTGGCCGAGTGGTGGCGCAACACGGTGGCCGGGGTCAGCGGGATCGGCCCGGTCACCGCGTTCGACGCCACCGGCTACCCGGTGAGGCTCGCGGGCCAGGTGACCGGCTTCGACGCCGCGGACCACGTGCCCGGCCGGCTGATCGCCCAGACCGACCGGTGGACCCAGTTCGCCCTGGCCGCCGGGAGCTGGGCGCTGGCGGACGCGGGCATCAGCCCGGACACCTACGACCCGTACGACGTCGGCGTGGTGACCGCCAGCGCGTCCGGCGGGAACGCGTTCGGACAGAAGGAGATCCAGGCCCTGTGGAGCCGCGGGCCGGGCGCGGTCGGCGCGTACCAGTCGATCGCGTGGTTCTACGCGGCGAGCACCGGGCAAGTTTCTATCCACAATGGACTCAAGGGCCCCTGTGGCGTGCTGGTCGCCGAACAGGCCGGTGGCCTGGACGCGGTCGGGCACGCACGCAGGCTGCTGCGCGGTGGCGCGAAGGCGATCCTGGTCGGCGGCACGGAGGCGCCGGTCAGCCCGTACGCCTGGGTGTGCCAGCAGACCAATGGCATGCTGTCCACACTGGACGATCCGCAACGCGCATATGCTCCTTACACCGTCGAAGCGTCCGGCTACGTGCCCGGCGAGGGCGGCGCGATGCTCGTGCTGGAGGACAGCGCGTCCGCCGAACGCCGTGGCGCCAAGGTCCTGGGCCGGTTGACCGGGTACGCGGCGAGTTTCGACCCACCGCCGTGGCGTGGTGGATCGAACCTGGCCAAGGCCATCGAAGCCGCCCTCGCCGACGCCGGTACCCACCCCGACGACATCGACGTGGTCTTCGCCGACGCGATCGCGATCCCCGAGCTGGACGAGGCCGAGGCGGCCGCACTGTCCACTGTGTTCGGTCCCGGCCGGGTCCCGGTGACCGCGCCGAAGACCATGACCGGCCGGCTGTACTCCGGCGGTCCCGCGCTCGACCTGGTCGCGGCCCTGCTGAGCCTGCGCGACCAGGTCATCCCGCCCACGGCCGGGGTGGACGAGCCGTCGGCCGCCTGCCGGCTCGACCTCATCCGCGGCGCCCCGCGGCGGGCCTGGCTGCGCCGGGCGCTCGTGGTCGCACGCGGTTGCGGCGGTTTCAACGCGGCGGCCGTGGTCGCCCACGCCTGAAAGGAGAAGACAGTGTTCACTTTGGACGATCTGAGCGGCATCATGCTGGCCGCAGGCGGGATCACCCCGGGTGACGGGTTCGCCGACGTGTCGTTCGGCGAGCTGGGCTATGACTCGCTGGCGGTGCTGGAGATCTCCGGCCGGATCGCCGACCGGTTCGGCGAGGGCCTGCCGGAGGGCACCCTCACCGAGCAGACCACCCCGGTCCAGACGGTCACGTACGTCAACGACCTGCTCGCCGCGAGGCGGTGAGCCATGCCAGGGCACACCGAGAACGCGATCCTCATCGACGCCCCGATGCCGCTGGTCTGGGACATGACCAACGACGTGGCGGCCTGGCCGGACCTGTTCAGCGAGTACGAGTCCGCGGAGATCCTGGAACGCGACGGGCTGCGCATGCGGTTCCGCCTGACCATGCATCCCGACGAGCAGGGCACCCGGTGGAGCTGGGTGTCCGAACGGGTGGCCGACCCGGTCACCCGCACGGTCACCGCGCGTCGCGTGGAGACCGGTCCCTTCCAGTACATGAACATCCACTGGACCTATCGCCCGCAGGACGCCGGGGTGGAGATGCGGTGGGTGCAGGACTTCGCGATGAAACCGGGCGCGCCGCTGGACGACGCGGGCATGACCGAGCGGATCAACACCAACAGCCGCGTGCAGCTCGCCCTGATCAAACAACGGATCGAAGCGGTCACGACGAATGGGAGCGATCAGTGAGTCAACTACGACTGGCCGGCAAGCGGGTCCTGGTGACCGGCGGGTCCCGCGGGATCGGGCGCGCGGTGGCGCTGGCGATGGCGGAGAACGGGGCCGCGGTGGTCGCCTGCCACCAGCGCGACAGCGAGCAGGCCACCGAGCTGGCCCGCGAGCTCAAGGCACACGGCGGTGAGGTGATCCGCACCGACATCACCAGCGAGACCGAGGTGACCCAGCTGATCGACCACTGCCGGGAGAGCCTCGGCGGGCTGGACGTGATCGTCAACAACGCCGGCACGATGAGCCACACCCCGTACGCCGACCTCACGCTGGACGAGTGGCGGCGGATGATCGACACCAACCTGACCGGCACGTACCTGATCTGCCGGGCCGCGTTGCCGGCGTTGTCGCACGGCGCGTCCATCGTGAACATCGGTTCGGGCCTCGCCACCGTCGGCATGCCCGCCCGCGCGCACTACACCGCGTCCAAGGCCGGGATCATCGGCCTGACCCGGTCGCTGTGCAAAGAGCTGGGCCCCAAGGGAATCCGGGTCAACATGATCTCCCCGGGGATCGTCGAGACCGACCTCGTCGCCCGGCTCACGCCCGAGCAGCGCGCCCAGTACGCGAAGCTGTCCTCGCTGGGCCGGCTCGGTCAGCCCGGCGACGTGGCGGACGTCGTGCTGTTCCTGGCCAGTGACCACGCGCGGTTCGTCAACGGCGTGAACATCGCGGTGGACGGGGGGATCTGATGTTCCGGGTGGAGCTGGTGATGGAGGTCGACCCCGCGCACGGCCGGGAGTTCGAGGACGTCTGGCTGCAGGTCGGCAAGGTCGTCGCGGAGCACCCGGCGAACATCGCGCAGTGGTTGTCCCGCAGCGACGGCGAGAACGCGAGGTTCGTGATCGTCAGCGACTGGCCGGACGAGAAGTCCTTCCGGGAGTTCGAGTACGAGCCCGGGCACAAGGAGCTCACCGGCCGGCTGCGGGAACTGCGCAAGTCCGGCTCGATGAGCACGATGACGGTGCTGCACCACCTCGCCGGCGCGGGTGCGTCGTGACGACGGTCCAGGTGCACGTGTACGCACAGGCCCCGGCGGACGAGCCGGACGCCGTCGAGCGCGCGTACCACGTCATCAGCGCACGCCTGGCGGGCACGCCTGGCTTGCTGCACAACAGGTTGCTTGCCGACCAGCGCACGCCCGGCCGCTACCTGGTGGTCAGCGAGTGGGCGAGCCCGGCCGCGTTCCAGGTGTGGGAGCAGGGCCCGGACCACCGCGTCCAGACCGAGCCGTTGCGGCCCTATCTGGACTTCCGGTCGTCCGGGCAGGTGTTCCACGTCCTGGCGGCGTATCAGGAGATCGACGCCTGAAGGGTCGCCGCCGGAAGTCCTCCGGCGGCGACACCAGGCCGTGTATCGACCTAAGCGGCCGGCGGTCTGGTGAGGGGCCGCCGGCCCGCCTCCAGCCGCCGGCCCAGCTCCATCGTCGCGCGGCTGGGCGGCACCCCCAGTTCGTGCCGCAGCGTCTTCAGGCAGTGCTGGTACTGCCTGCGTGCCTCGGCCTGGTTGCCCTCGGCCAGATGCACCTCGATCACCGCCCGGTGCGCCGACTCGCGCAACGGATCGGAATTGTGCGCGGCCAGCGCCGCCTGCAGTGCGATACCGAACATCCCGTGCCGGCACAGCCGCACCGACAACGCCTCCAGCACGTGCAGGCGCAGCTGCCGGATCCGTTCGCGCTCGGCCACCACCCACTCCTCGGTCCAGCCGTGCAGCAGCTCGGCGTCCATGAGCAGGTTGGCGTAGGCGGCATGCCCGCCCAGCAGCTCGATGCAGCCCGGATCCGGCTCGGTGTCCCGGGCCAGGACATGCCCGGCCTTGGCCAGGTCATGGATGTCCACGCGCAGCCTGGGGCCGAGCGCGACGGTATTCCCGTTGGCCACCAGCAATCCCGGATAGCTGCGCTGCAACCGCCACAGCCCGGTGCGCAGCGATCCCAGCGCCCGTTCCGGCACCGCCTCCGGCCACAGGCACTGTGCCAGCCGTTGCCGTGCGGATGGCCCGCAGAGCACGACGTAGGCGATGATCCGGGCCGGGCTGCTCTTCGGCGTGCCGACCAGGACCCCGTCCACGGCGAGCTCCCCCAGCAGCGACAACGTCCGCCCGGGTAACGCCCCGGGCGCGATCTCCTCGTGTCCAATGCTCATCTACAAATCCCTTTTGCCCGAATTGGGAAATGCGACGCGGATCGGCGAAGGTCTCCCCTTGCGATCGGTCCCCCACAAAGCGCGCCCACAACGTTGTGCGTCCGGCGGCCTCGTTTTCCCCTTCCTATTTTCAACCAAATGGCTGACAAGTCCCCTCGGCGAACACTTGTCACGAAACCATGAGAACCAGCGAACGCGCAAGCCATCCCCAGCGCAGGAGTCCGGTTGGCCTATCGCAGTGGCGGATTTCCTTCCCAGTGATTGTTTAATGCTTAACCAGAATCAATGTCACGGTCCTCAATGACGGTGCGGTGATGCGGCAATGACGAGCCGCTGATAGCAACCTCCGGTGACGACTTCGCCGTACCGCGAGAGGAATTGATGCGCCATGTGGGCTCCGATCCGTGGCCGGTCCGCCCGAACGGCTCTGTGTCTGCTCGCCGCGATGCTCGCCACGCTCACCGCCGCCACACCGGCCGCCGCGTGGCGTTCGGACAGCGACTGGCCGATGTGGCAGCACGACAGCTCCGGCAGCCGGTACAACGGCGCCGAGCAGCGGATCACGCCCCGCACGGTCGGCCGGCTGACCCCACGCTGGGTGTTCGCGTTCCCAGACGCCGGCGGCATGCAGTCCAGCCAGCCTGCCGTCGTCGACGGACGTGTGTACGTCGGTGGCCACAACGGCGTGATGTACGCGCTCGACGAGCACACCGGGCGCACCATCTGGTCCTACGACAGCCACGGCGGCGCCCTGCGCGACGGCCCGTCGGTCACCGACGGCACCGTGTACTTCGGGGACTCACACGGCACGCTCCACGCCCTGGACCAGCGCACCGGCAGGTTGCGGTGGACCAAGCAGGTGGACCCGCACCCGGCCGCGATCATCACCAGCTCGCCGCTGCTCTGGCACGGCGTGCTGATCGTGGGCGTGTCCAGCAAGGAGTACCTGTTCGCGGCAGACAACACCTACCCCTGCTGCAGCTTCCGCGGCAGCGTGGTCGCCCTCGACGCGCACAGCGGACGACAGCTCTGGCGGCACTTCACCATGCCGATACCGGCTCAGACCGGCACCACTTCCGACGGCGTGCCCGTGTGGGGCCCGAGCGGCGCTGCGGTGTGGAGCTCGCCCGCTGTCGACCCGGCGACCGGCACGGTGTTCGTCGGTACCGGGAACAACTACAGCGGCACCACGGGCGACAGTGACAGTGTCTTCGCGCTCGATGCGTGGACCGGGCGCGTGCGCTGGTCGGCGCAGATGACCCATCCCGACACGTGGAACCTGCAGTGCTTCAAGCCGCAGCCGAACGAGCGCTGCCCGCAGCCGGGCCCGAACCACGACTTCGGCGCCTCGCCGACGGTCTACAAGATCGGCTGGCGGACCGTCGTGGCCTTCGGTCAGAAGAGCGGCGTCTACCACGTGTTCGACGCCCATACGGGTGCCGTCGTCTGGCAGACCACGCTCAACCCGGTCGGCACCCGCGGCTCGGCAGGCGTGCAGTGGGGCGCGAGCTACGACGGCAAACGGATCTACGCCGCCACCTACCACGCCCAGCCCGGCGCGTTGCACGCGTTGGACCCGGCGACGGGCGCTGTGCTGTGGCGTACGCCGTTGCCTGCGGACGCCTGTACAACGGGCGGGGCCGCGACCATGCCCGATCCTTGCGATCTGGCGATGACGCCAGCGCCCACGTCGATTCCCGGGCTCGTGTTCGAGGGCGGCGAAGACGGGAGGATTCGGGCATATGCGTCACAGACGGGGGCCGTTGTGTGGGATTACGACACCGTGCGCAGTTTCCAGGCGGTGAACGGGGTCCCCGCCCATGGCGGGTCGATCAGTGGCGCGGGCGGGGCGGTCGTCGCCGACGGCATGCTATTCGTCAACTCCGGGTACGTTTTCGGTACCGGGATCCCCGGAAACGTGCTAATCGCGTTCTCCACAAGACGCTGACGTAACGCACGAGAAATGAATCGGTTCACAGACTGACCCAATAGCCGGACGCTGATGATCCCCGCGAGTCCTCGCGGGGATCATCAGCGTCAAGATCACTTTTCCGAACGGAACGCGATTACCCGGGCACTTCTCGTGACGGTCACCGCAATCCGGCACTGCACGTGATTCACGGACAGGAATAAATGGTGTCCGCTACCGGTCGCCCGCGAAGAGCTTCGAGCCACCGCGCCGCCGGTCGGAGTCCCTGCGGTCGGCACGACGCTCGGCGCGCCTGTCGTCGCCGCGGTCATTCCCACGATCATTCCCACGGTCATTCCCACGGTCATTCCCGCGGTCGCCGTCCTCGTCGTCGGGCAGCTGCGACCACACCGGGCCCTCCGGGCGGCGCCGGTTGCGGCCGGTGGCGAACCAGAGGAAGAAGATCGCGACCGCCACGACCAGGGGCACCAGCGTCAGCGCCACGATCATGTCCAGGCCGTCCGAGTCGGACATCACCATCATCGGCGTCGGGTCGTTCAGCGTCCCGAAGTCGACCATCCCGGTGGCCTCCAGCAGCGTCATGTGCCGGTTCACGATGGTGTTCGCGGTGGTGGCGAACTTGCGGATCTCCGGGTCCGAGGTGGAGGTGCGCGCCTTGGCGATCACCGGGAAGATCAGGCCGTGCGCCGCCCGCAGGCGCTGCGCGAAGACCGAGTCGAACTGGGTGCCGGACGCCTGCGCCATCTCGGTGAGCCAGCTCTTCTGGTTGTCGTAGGGCTCGGACGGCAGCTTCAGGTTGTAGGTCGCGGCCAGCTGCTCGACGATCCCCTGCAGCATCAGGTGGTCGGAGGCCATGGTCTTGCCGGCTTCCTGGACCCTGGGGTTCGTCGACTTCTCCTGGGCCATCTGCCCGGCGGGCATCTCCCACAGGTTGGCCATCCGGACCTTGATGATCAGCTCGGTGTCGATCGGCGACAGCGCTGGGGCGGGCTGGGCCGCGTTGGCCACCGCCGGGACGGAGACCATGAACAGCGCGAGGACGAGCGGGACGAGAAGTCGTTTCACGGTGTTCATCCTGTGTCCGGGCCTCCGAATGAATACGGACTACTGAGCGTCGTTGCGGCACGACCGGGTTCGGGCGGCACCCGGTCGCTTCACAGATGGATACGGAGCAGGCGCGCCGACGGTTCAACCGAACGTCCCACCGCTCATCCGATCTCCCCAGCGGTTCCCGGTAGCGGGAGAACGCGAGGTCAGGACATGAAGCCGGCGCATGCGCACACCCTACAGTCGATCATGAACCGACCGGCCCGGGCATGCGGCCGGGGCCGTTCCCGATGGGGCCGCCGCGCGCCGGTGGTCTAGTCCCGGCAACCCATCGTGGATGCCGCTTGGTTTCCCGCTCACCGGTGCGCTCTTACATTCCCCGTCACCTGACAGTCGATCAAAAGCGAACCGGCCGGCGCTCGTGGATTGCCCGGCCCATTGCGGAACGGTTTTGTCAGACCCCCTGAGTAGCGTCCCCCGCATGTCCCTGACGATTGACATGATC